>NZ_VWWC01000122.1:0-22890 GCF_011753175.1 Burkholderia sp. Cy-637
CTACGCCGAGGCGAACGCGGCGCGGCCGGGCGCGGCATCGTCCCGCCGCGGCCCGTTGCCGGCGCCGCTGACGGTGCTCTGGATCACGCCGATGCGCGCGCTGGCCGCCGACAGCGCGCGTGCCCTGCAGGGCGCCGCGCTCGACTTGTCGGTGCCCTGGACGGTCGGCCTGCGCACCGGGGACACGCCGTCGAGCGAGCGGGCACGGCAGGATCGCCGCATGCCGTCGGCGCTCGTGACGACGCCGGAAAGCCTCTCGCTGATGCTCACGCGCGTCGACGCGGGCGACACCTTCGCGCAGCTGCGGCTGGTGGTGGTCGACGAGTGGCACGAACTGCTCGGCAGCAAGCGCGGCACGCAGGCCCAGCTCGCCATCGCGAGGCTCGCGGCGTGGCGGCCGGATCTGCAGGTATGGGGCTTGTCGGCGACGCTCGGCAACCTGCCGCTGGCCAGCGACGCGCTGCTGCACGCGGTGCGCACGCCGCGCGCGCTGGTGCGCGGCACGCTGCCGAAGCCGCTCGTCGTCGATACGCTGATCCCGGACACCATCGAGCGCTTCCCCTGGGGCGGCCATCTCGGCACGCGCCAGGTCGGCGCGGTGGCCGACGGGATCGACGCGGCCGCCAGCGCGCTGGTGTTCACCAACACGCGCTCGCAGGCCGAGCTCTGGTACCAGGCCTTGCTCGAACGGCGCCCGGACTGGGCCGGCCTGATCGCGCTGCATCATGGCTCGCTCGACAAGAGCGTTCGCGACTGGGTCGAGCAGGGCCTGAAGGCGGGGCGGCTGAAGGCGGTGGTCTGCACCTCGAGCCTGGATCTCGGCGTCGATTTCCTGCCGGTCGAGCGCGTGTTCCAGGTCGGCTCGCCCAAGGGCGTCGCGCGCCTGATGCAGCGTGCCGGCCGCTCGGGTCACGCGCCGGGGCGCACCTCGCGCGTGACCATCGTGCCGACCCATGCGCTGGAACTGGTGGAGGCCGCCGCGGCGCGCTGGGCGATCGAGGGCGGCCGGATCGAGGCGCGCGAGATGCCGCTGAAACCGCTCGACGTGCTGGTCCAGCACCTGGTGACGATCGCGATCGGCGGCGGCTTCCGGCGCGATGCGATGCTCGCCGAGGTGCGACGCGCCTATGCCTACCGGGATCTGGGCGAGGCCGAGTTCGATTGGGCGCTCGCCTTCGTGGAGCGCGGCGGCACCTCGCTGGGCGCCTATCCCGATTATCACCGCGTGGTCGTCGGCGACGACGGGCTCTATCGCGTGCCGCGCGAGGAACTGGTGCGCCGGCATCGCAACAATATCGGCACCATCGTCGGCAACGCGACGATCCAGGTCGCGTTCCTGTCCGGCGGCCGGATCGGGGCGATGGAGGAGTCGTTCGTGGCACGGCTGAAACCGGGCGACGTGTTCACCTTCGGGGGCCGGGCGCTCGAACTCGTCCGCGTGCGCGACATGACGGCCTACGTGAAGCGCGCGAGCTCGACGCGCGGCGCGATCCCGCAATGGGCCGGCAGCCGGATGCCGCTGTCGTCGGAACTGGCCGAGGCCGCGCTCGCGATGCTCGCGCGGGCCGCCGACGGCATCTTCGACGAGCCGGAAATGCGCGCGGTGCGTCCGCTGCTGGAGTTGCAGGCCGCCTGGTCGGCCTTGCCCGCGCCCGGCGTGCTGGTCGCCGAAGCCGTCCGCAGCCGCGAAGGACATCATTTCTTCTGCTACCCGTTCGCGGGCCGCACCGCGCATGTCGGGCTCGGCTCGCTGATCGCCTGGCGGGTCGCGCGCGAGCGGCCGAGCACCTTCTCGATCTCGATGAACGACTACGGCTTCGAGCTGCTGTCAGCGCAGCCGTTCGACTGGGGCGCGCTGATCGACGGCGGCCTGTTTTCGCCGGATGGGCTGGAGCACGACATCCTCGCGAGCCTGAACGCGTCGGAACTGTCGGCACGCCGCTTTCGCGAGATCGCCAGGGTGTCGGGGCTGGTGTTCCAGGGGCATCCGGCGCAACAGAAGAGCGCGCGGCAACTGCAGGCCTCGAGCGGCCTGTTCTACGAGGTGTTTCGCCGGCACGACAGCGGCAACCTGCTGCTCGCCCAGGCCGACCAGGAGGTGCTGGAGCAGGAGCTCGAGCTGGGGCGGATGCGCGCGGCGCTGGAGCGCATGAACACCAGCCGGCTGGCCTTGAGCGCGCCGGACAAGCCGACGCCGTTCGCGTTTCCGTTGATCGTGGGGCGGCTGCGCGAGAAGCTCAGCACCGAGACGCTCGCCGATCGGGTCGCGAGGATGCTCGCGGATCTCGAAAAAACCGCGGCGCGCGGCGGGCGTGGATCATGAGCGCCGATGCGCTGACCATCGAGCTGAACGGCCATCCGCTGATGCTGAGCGCGAAGCGCGCGGCCTTCGATCCGGTGCGCGGCTGCCTGCTGGTCGCGGATGCGCACCTGGGCAAGGACGCGGTGTTTCGCGCGCGCGGCATTCCGGTGCCGGCCGGCTCGACCGGCGAAACGCTGGCGCGGCTCGACCGCTTGATCGCGAGCTATCTGCCGGAATCGATCGTGTTTCTCGGGGATCTGCTGCACGCGAGCGAATCGCATGCGGACGACACCCTGGCACCGCTGCGGGCATGGCGGCGTGCGCATCGGGGCTTGCGGCTGGTGCTGGTGGAGGGCAACCACGATCGGCATGCGGGCGCGCTGGCGGCGGAATTCGGCGTGGAGACGGTGGCCGAGCCCTATCGGCTCGGTCCATGGGCGCTGTGCCATCACCCGGGGGAAATCGACGGCGCCTACGCGCTGGCCGGCCACGAGCATCCGGTACTGGCGCTGAAAGGGCAGGGCGACCGCCTGCGGCTGCCGTGTTTTCGCTTCGGCGCGCGCGCGGGCGTGTTGCCGGCGTTCGGCGCATTCACGGGCGGACACGATGTGGGGGCGCCGCGTGCGGACGAGCGGCGCTACGTGATCGGCGGCGATCGAGTGTTCCGCGTCGGAGCCTGAAGGGCGGCGCGGCGCCAGGCTCGACGATACGGCAGGCGAGGACGCAACAAAAAACCCGCGGAGCCAGGGGCTGACGCGGGTTTCTTGCTTGATGCCGGTGATGCTCAGGGTATTCGGTGGTGGAGACGGCGGGAATCGAACCCGCGTCCAGAAGCGGTCCACGACCAGTTCTACATGTTTAGTTCTGTCTTTTGATTTAACCGCCACGTCGCGGACGAACACGCTGCGGGACTGCGATCCGCTAGGTTTTCGACCCTGTCGTCGCGGCGCCGACAGGGCTTAACTGACGTAAATGACCTCTGGCGGTATTGCTACCGGTCTTGCGACACTAGCCCGTCAGTGAACTAGGCAGAGGACGGCGGCCCTTAGGCTGCCAGTGCGAACGTTTCGTCGTTTGCAGTTACGTTTTTCCCATTGATTAACGAGGTGACGGGTCCTCGACATGCCCTAGCCGCTTCGCAACCCCTGTCGAAACCAGGTCGCCCCCACGGACCTGACATTATAGCGCAACATTGCGCAGCAGCTCGCGCAATCCCTTCGTGGTCGCGGCGAAATGCTGCGCCTGCCAGCGCTCGGGCGGCACGCCGTCGCCGCAATAGCCGTAGGCGGCCGCGATGGTCGGCATGCCGGCCGCGGCGCCGGCCTGGATATCGCGCAGGTCGTCGCCGACATAGACGATGCGTTGCGGCGCGATGCCCATCTGCGCGGCCGCATGCAGCAGCGGCGCCGGATGGGGCTTGGCGTGCGGCGTGGTATCGCCGCAGACGACGCTGGCCGCGCGCGCGGCCAGCCCGAGCAGGGCCACCAGCGGCTCGGTCAGCCGCGTCGCCTTGTTGGTGACGATGCCCCAGCGCACGCCGCGCGCGTCGAGCTCGTCGAGCAGCTCGGCGATGCCGGGAAACAACACCGTCTTCACGCAGAGCGCGCCCGCGTAGTTGGCCAGGAACTCCTGGCGCATCGCCTCGTAGCCGGGCGCCTCGGGCGTGATGCCGAAGCCGCCGCCGAGCAGGCCGCGCGCGCCGGCCGAGGCAAGCGGGCGCAGCAGGTCGAGCGGGGTTTCGGCCAGGCCGCGCTCGCGCTGCATCTTGTGGACCGCGCCGGCCAGGTCGGGCGCCGTATCGGCGAGCGTGCCGTCGAGGTCGAACAGGACCGCCTCGCAGTTGGAGAGATCGGCGGCGGCAGTGGCCGGGGCAAGCGGGGAGGCGGGCGTGCTCATGCGTTCGGTAGGCGGGGCAGGGTGGATCGATCAGGCGTGGCGGCGGCAGGCGACCAGGTAGTTCACGTCGGTGTCGTTCGACAGCGAGAAGCGCTTGCTCAGCGGCTGGTAGGTGATGCCGCGAATCTCGGCCACGTGCAGGTCGGTCGCGCGGATGAAGCCGGCCAGCTCGGACGGCTTGATGAAGCGCGCGTAATCGTGCGTGCCCTTGGGCAGCAACTGCGCGATGTACTCGGCGCCGATCACGGCCAGCAGGTAGGACTTGAGGTTGCGGTTCAGGGTCGAGAAGAACACCCAGCCGCCCGGCTTGACCAGCGCCGAGCAGGCGGCGATCACGCCGGCCGGCGAGGGCACGTGCTCGAGCATCTCCATGCAGGTGACGACGTCGTAGCTGCCGGGCTCGCGCTCGGCGATCGCCTCGGCGGCGATCGCCTCGTAGTCGACCGTGACGCCGCTCTCCAGGCTGTGCAGGTCGGCCACCCCGAGCGCCTCGGTCGACAGGTCGATGCCCTTGACCTGGGCGCCCAGGCCCGCCATCGATTCGGACAGGATCCCGCCGCCGCAGCCGATGTCGAGCACGCGCTTGCCGGCCAGGTGCGCATGCGCGTCGATCCAGCCGAGACGGACCGGATTGAGGTCGTGCAGCGGCTTGAACTCGGCGTTCGGATCCCACCACTTATGGGCGAGATCGCTGAATTTCTGTAGTTCGTGCGGGTCGGCGTTGGTCATGTCGGCAAGCGAATAGCGCGGAAAGGGAGCGAGCCCCGAGTATATAAGCGGCGGTTGGCGGCTGCCAGCAAGCGGCCGGCGCCGGCCGCCGGAATGAAAAAGCCCCGCCGAGGCGGGGCTTCAAGGCTGCGGTAACCCGAGAGGTTACTGCCTGCCCATTTACTTCTGCACTTGTTGCGTGCCGACCACTTCGACTTCCACGCGGCGGTCCGGAGCCAGGCAGGAGATGAGCTGCTTGCGGTTCTTCTGGTTGCAGCCAGTCGTGACCGGGTTGCGCTTGCCCTTGCCTTCCGTGTAGACCTTGCTCGACTCGACGCCCTTGCTGACCAGGTACGACTTGACGGCTTGCGCGCGGCGCAGCGACAGACGGTCGTTGTACTTGTCCGAGCCGATGCGGTCGGTGTAGCCCGTTGCGACCACGACTTCGACGTTCATGCCCTGGATCTTGGCTGCCAGTTCGTCCAGCTTCTGCTTGCCCAGCGGCTTGAGCGTAGCCTTGTCGAAGTCGAACAGTGCGTCAGCCTGATACGTGATCTTCTGGCTCGTGATGGCCGGCGGAGCAACCGGAGCGACCGGCGTCGGAGCCGGTGCCTGCGCGACCAGCGCGCCATCGCACTTCGCGTTCGCCGTGGCCGGCGTCCAGAACGCGTCGCGCCAGCAAAGCTCGTTCGTGCCGTTCATCCACACGTATTCGCCCGTGCCATTCACCCAGTTGTCATTCACGGCTTGTCGCGATGCCGGCACCGATTGTGCCGAAGCGGATGCAGCCACTACTGCGGTAGCTGCAATGAACGCGAGCTTTGAAAATTTATTCATATTTCTCCTCTCGAAATTGAGATTACCGCAGGTTTACTGCGAGCCTGATGACGATGACAAGTCATACATTGCTCGGAGTATAACATTGGTGCGACACAAAAAACGCGCCACCACTCCCTGGGAGCAGCGTCTGAATTTCAGTGCTTCGGCATTTTGCCATATCGTTCCCGTCCCACGAAAAAAAATCCTCCCCACCCTAAGAAGCCCCTGGCGATTGTGGTTCCAGTGCAACAGGCGCCTGCAGGATGTTTCAAGGATTGTCAAGAAAAACCGCGGGAGGCGACACGCTTTCGACACAATCCTCGGTTCCGTTGCGTGTGAGCGATTCTGGCAAAACCGTCGATGATGGTCGGCGGCGATGGCAGGGGTGTGTCGATCGGGCGAAATCGCGCCGGGCTGTGCCAGCGAAATGCGTGCCCGGCATCGGCTCGATGTTGGTGCGCGACGGGCATGATTCGGCCGCGCCCAGCGTCCTGCCTCGGCGCGGCGGCCCAGCGGCAAAAAATCGCTATATCTATATAGCGGGGGCAAGGGCGTCGGGGCAGATTTGCCGCATGGTAGAATCGCACGTTGCGTCGTGACTACGGCGTTTACGCGAAAGGCGGTCCCGTCTTCGCTCCGAAACGATACGGATACATGGATCAATTCGCCAAAGAGACCCTGCCCATCTCCCTAGAGGAGGAAATGCGCCGTTCGTATCTCGATTACGCGATGAGCGTGATCGTCGGACGTGCCCTCCCGGATGTCCGCGACGGCCTGAAACCCGTGCATCGGCGCGTGCTGTTCGCGATGCACGAACTGAACAACGACTGGAACCGGGCCTACAAGAAGTCGGCGCGTATCGTCGGCGATGTGATCGGTAAGTACCACCCGCACGGCGACAGCGCCGTCTACGACACCATCGTCCGGATGGCGCAGGATTTCTCGCTGCGCTACATGCTGGTCGACGGCCAGGGCAACTTCGGCTCGGTCGACGGCGATAACGCCGCCGCGATGCGCTACACCGAAATCCGCATGGCGAAGATCGGCCATGAGCTGCTGGTCGACATCGACAAGGAAACGGTCGACTTCGGGCCCAACTACGACGGCAGCGAAAGCGAGCCGCTGATCCTGCCGGCGCGGATCCCGAACCTGCTGATCAACGGTTCGTCGGGCATCGCGGTCGGCATGGCCACCAACATCCCGCCGCACAACCTGTCGGAAGTGGTCGATGCCTGCCATCACCTGCTCGCCAATCCGCAGGCCTCGATCGACGAGCTGATCGAGATCATTCCCGCCCCCGATTTCCCGACCGCCGGCATCATCTACGGCGTCGCCGGCGTGCGCGACGGCTACCGCACCGGCCGAGGCCGGGTGGTGATGCGCGCCACCACGCACTTCGAGGAAATCGATCGCGGCCAGCGCATGGCGATCATCGTCGACGAGCTGCCCTACCAGGTGAACAAGCGCTCGCTGCTGGAGCGCATCGCCGAACTGGTCAACGAGAAGAAGCTCGAGGGCATCTCCGACATCCGCGACGAGTCCGACAAGAGCGGCATGCGCGTGGTGATCGAGCTCAAGCGCGGCGAAGTGCCCGAGGTGGTGCTGAACAACCTCTACAAGTCGACGCAGCTGCAGGACACCTTCGGCATGAACATGGTCGCGCTGGTCGACGGCCAGCCGAAGCTGCTGAACCTGAAGGAGATGCTCGAATGCTTCCTCGCGCATCGTCGCGAGGTGCTGACGCGGCGCACCATCTATGAACTGCGCAAGGCCCGCGAGCGCGGCCACGTGCTGGAAGGCCTGGCTGTCGCGCTGGCCAACATCGACGACTTCATCGAGCTGATCAAGGCCGCGCCGACGCCGCCGATCGCGCGCCAGGAACTGATGGCGCGTTCCTGGGATTCGTCGCTGGTGCGCGAGATGCTGGCGCGCGCCGAGGCCGAGAACGCCGCGGCGGGCGGGCGCGAGGCCTATCGTCCGGAAGGGCTGAACCCGGCCTTCGGGATGCAGGCCGACGGCAAGTACAACCTGTCCGAGACCCAGGCCCAGGAAATCCTGCAGATGCGTCTGCAGCGCCTGACCGGCCTCGAGCAGGACAAGATCATCGGCGAGTACCGCGAGGTGATGGCCCAGATCGCCGACCTGCTCGACATCCTGGCACGCCCGGAGCGGATCACCACCATCATCGGCGAGGAGCTGACGGCGGTGAAGAGCGAGTTCGGCGACGCGCGCCGTTCGCGCATCGAGCTGAACGCCACCGAGCTGAACACCGAGGACCTGATCACGCCGCAGGACATGGTGGTGACCATGTCGCATGCCGGCTACGTGAAGTCGCAGCCGCTGTCCGAGTACCGGGCGCAGAAGCGCGGCGGGCGCGGCAAGCAGGCCACGCAGATGAAGGAAGACGACTGGATCGAGACGCTCTTCATCGCCAACACGCACGACTACATCCTGTGCTTCTCGAACCGCGGCCGTGTCTACTGGGTCAAGGTCTACGAGGTGCCGCAGGGTTCGCGCAACTCGCGCGGCCGGCCGATCGTCAACATGTTTCCGTTGCAGGACGGCGAGAAGATCAACGTGGTGTTGCCGGTCAAGGAATTCTCGGCCGACAAGTACGTGTTCATGGGCACCTCGCTCGGCACCGTGAAGAAGACCCCGCTCGAGGCCTTCAGCCGGCCGCTGAAGAAGGGCATCATCGCGGTCGGCCTCGACGAGGGCGATTTCCTGATCGGCGCGGCGATCACCGACGGCGAGCACGACGTGATGCTGTTCTCCGATTCGGGCAAGGCGGTGCGCTTCGACGAGAACGACGTGCGCCCGATGGGCCGCGAGGCGCGCGGCGTGCGCGGCATGCAGCTCGAGGACGGCCAGCAGGTGATCGCCATGCTGGTGGCCGGCGGCGAGGAGCAGTCGGTGCTGACCGCCACCGAGAACGGCTACGGCAAGCGCACCCCGATCACCGAGTACACGCGCCACGGCCGCGGCACGAAGGGCATGATCGCGATCCAGACCTCCGAGCGCAACGGCAAGGTGGTGGCCGCCACCCTGGTCGAGCCGGAAAGCGAGATCATGCTGATCACCACGGCGGGCGTGCTGATCCGCACGCGCGTTTCGGAGATCCGCGAGATGGGACGGGCTACGCAAGGTGTTACACTCATCAGTCTCGATGAGGGCACCAGGCTTTCGGGCCTGCAGCAGATCGCCGAGGCGGATGCGGATAGCGAAATCGACGCCGACGACGCCTCCGAATCGGAGGGCGGCGACGCCTGAGGCGGCTGCCCGCCGCCCGTACCCGAGCCGCTGAGCGGCCGGGGCGGGCGGTGCAAGAAATCGTTCATATTTCCATGAGGGAGTGATGATGCAAAAACAATTCAAGCAACTGGTGCTGCTGGCAGCCATCGTGCCGACGTTCGCCATGGCGCAGTCGCTGTCGAACCAGGCGCCGGCTGCTTCGGCCGTGGCAGCAGCGCCGATCGACGCCGACAAGAAGGCGGCGATCAGCGACCTGCTGAACGCCATCGACGCACCGAAGCTGGTTGGCGCGATCGCCAACAGCGCGGAAATGCAGTCGAAGCAGCTCGTGCCGGCGATCCTGTCGGACGCGCTGTCGGAGAACAAGACGCTGACGGACGCGCAGAAGCAAGCGGCCGTGCCGAGCCTGCAGAAGAACTCGGTGCAGAAGCTGGTTGACGGCGCCGGCAAGGTGTTCGATTCGCAAGGTTTCAAGAACGACGCGATGCAGGCTCAGTACGACGCTTACGCCAAGTACTACAGCACCTCGGAAATCAAGGACCTGACGACGTTCTACAAGAGCCCGACGGGCCGCAAGTTCATCCAGGTGCAGGACCAGGTCGGCCGCGATGTGGTCAACGGCCTGATGCAGAAGTACATGCCGCAAGCGATCCAGGCAACCCGCGCCCAGGCCGACAAGGAAGTCGCGGCCGTCAAGCCGGGCAAGTAAGCACGCGTTCCTGCCCCCGCCGGCGCGAGCGCGCCGGTTTGGCGGGGCGGCAACGTCGGTGCGATAATGGCCGTTTGCGCGCGAGCGCAAGCGGCCATTCCTTTTCTGGCGCGGCATCCGGCGGGTTCCGGGTGCGCCGCGTCCCTCCCGAGGTTCCAAGATGCGCGTTTTCAATTTCTCCGCCGGTCCCGCGGCCATGCCCGAGGACGTGCTGCGCCAGGCAGCCGACGAGATGCTCGACTGGAACGGCAGCGGCATGAGCGTGATGGAAATGAGCCATCGCGGCCGCGAGTTCACCTCGATCCATGAAACCGCGCTGGCCGACCTGCGCGAGTTGCTGGCCGTGCCGGACAACTACCGCGTGCTGTTCCTGCAGGGCGGCGGCATCGCCGAGAACGCGATCGTGCCGATGAACCTGCTCGGCACGCGCCAGAACGTCGACTTCGTGGTGACCGGCTCCTGGTCGCAGAAGTCGTTCAAGGAAGCGCAGAAGTACGGCACTTCGCACCTGGCCGCCACCGGCCGAACCGAGGACGGGTTCACCCGCGTGCCGGCCTTCTCCGAATGGCAGATGTCGGCCGATCCGGCCTATGTGCATCTGTGCACCAACGAGACCATCGACGGCGTCGAGACCTTCGACATCCCCGATACCGGCAGCGTGCCGCTGGTGGCGGATGTCTCCTCGCACATCCTGTCGCGCCCGCTCGACATCAGCCGCTACGGCGCGCTGTTCGGCGGCGCGCAGAAGAACATCGGCATGGCGGGCGTCACGCTGGTGATCGTGCGCGAGGACCTGCTCGAACGCGCGCTGCCGATCTGCCCGTCGGCCTTCGAATGGAAGACGGTGGCCGCCAACAATTCGATGTACAACACGCCGCCCACCTATGCGATCTACATCGCCGGGCTGGTGTTCAAGTGGCTGAAGGCGCAGGGCGGCCTGGAGGCGATCGAGGCGCGCAACGTCGAGAAGGCGGCGCTGCTCTACGACGCGATCGACGCCAGCAGCTTCTATCTCAACAAGGTGGAGAAAAACGCGCGTTCGCGCATGAACGTGCCGTTCTTCCTCGCCGACGAAACGCGCAACGAAGACTTCCTTGCCGGCGCGAAAGCGCGCGGGCTGCTGCAGCTGAAGGGCCACAAGTCCGTCGGCGGCATGCGGGCGTCGATCTACAACGCGGTGCCGCTCGCGGGCGTGAAGGCGCTCGTCGAGTACATGAAGGATTTCGAGCGCGGCCAGGCCTGACGGCTTCGGGCGCGCTCATCAAGCACGGCTATTCAGCATGGACGACGAACTCAACTCCCGACTCAAACCCCTGCGCGAGCGTATCGACGCGATCGATACGCAGCTGATCGCGCTGCTGAACCAGCGCGCCGCGGTGGCGCTCGAGGTCGGCGAGGTCAAGAAGGAATTCAAGGCACCGGTGTTCCGCCCCGAGCGCGAGCAGCAGGTGATCGCGCGTCTGCAGGAGATGAGCGAGGGGCCGCTGGTCGGCGAGCACATCAATGCGATCTGGCGCGAGATCATGGCCGCCAGCCGCTCGCTGGAAAAGACCATCCGCGTGTCCTTCCTCGGGCCGATCGGCACCTACAGCGAACAGGCGATGTTCGAATACTTCGGGCAATCGATCGAGGGGCTGCCCTGCCCGTCGATCGACGAGGTGTTCCGCGGCGTCGAGGCCGGCGCCTCGGAATTCGGCATCGTGCCGGTCGAGAATTCGGCCGAGGGCGCGGTCTCGCGCACGCTCGACCTGCTGCTGCACACGCAGTTGCTGATCGGCGGCGAGCTGTCGCTGCCGATCCACCACAACCTGCTCTCGCAAAGCGGCAGCCTCGACGGCGTGAAGCGCGTCTGCGCGCATGCGCAGTCGCTCGCGCAATGCCAGCGCTGGCTGGCCGCCAACGCGCCGCACCTTGAGCGCCAGGCGGTGGCAAGCAACGCCGAGGCGGCGCGCCTGGCCGCCGACGATCCCAGCGTGGCGGCGATCGCGGGCGACCGCGCGGCGATCCATTACGGCCTGCAGATCGCCTATTCGATGATCCAGGACGATCCGCACAACCGCACCCGCTTCGTCACCATCGGCCGCGCGCCGACCGGGCCCAGCGGCTGCGACCAGACTTCGCTGATCGTGTCGGTCAAGAACGAGCCGGGCGCCGTGTTCAAGCTGCTCGAGCCGCTCGCGCGGCACGGCGTGTCGATGACGCGCTTCGAGTCGCGGCCGGCGCGAGTAGGCACCTGGGAGTATTACTTCTATATCGACATCGAGGGCCATCGCGACGACGCGTCGGTGGCGGCGGCCCTCACGGAGCTCGGCGGCAAGGCCGCGTTCCTGAAGATCCTCGGTTCGTATCCGCGCGCGCGCTGAAGCCCGGGCGCCGCGGCCACGGCCCGGCGCCGCATCGCTATGTCCATCCCCGCGCGGGCTCCGGCTCGCGCGTTTAACCTGGCCACTGCCGTGTCTGATTTTTCGTTCAACAAACTGGTGATTTTCGGCGTCGGCCTGATCGGCGGCTCGCTGGCGCGCGCGCTGCGCGAGCGCGGCACCGCGCAGGCCGGCCGCGTGATCGGCGTCGGCCGTTCGCCGGCCTCGGTCGAACGCGCGCGCGAGCTGGGCGTGGTCGACGCGATCGCCGCGCTCGACGACGAGGCGCAACTGCGCGCCGCGCTCGATGGCGCCGACCTGGTGCTGCTGGCCGTGCCGGTCGCGCAGACCGGGCCGCTGCTGGCGCGCATCGCGCCGCTGCTCGATTCCGCCACCATCGTCACCGACGCCGGCAGCACCAAGTCCGACGTGGTGGCGGCCGCGCGCGCCGCACTCGGCGAGAAGATCGCCCAGTTCGTGCCGGCCCACCCGATCGCCGGGCGCGAATCGAGCGGCGTCGAGGCCGCGCTGCCCGATCTCTACGTCGGCCGCAACGTGGTGATCTGCGCGCTGCCCGAGAACCCGGCCGCCTCGGTCGAACGGGTCGACGCGATGTGGCGCGCCACCGGCGCGGTGACGCGCACCATGGACCCGGCCCAGCACGACCGCGTGTTCGCCGCCGTCAGCCACCTGCCGCACGTGCTCTCGTTCGCGCTGGTCGAGCAGATCCTCGGCGAGGCCGACGCGGAGCTGAAGTTCTCGTTCGCCGCCGGCGGCTTCCGCGATTTCACGCGGATCGCGGCCTCCAGCCCCGAGATGTGGCGCGATGTCTGCGTCGCCAACCGCGGCGCGCTGCTCGACGAGCTCGACGCCTACACGCGCGTGCTGGCACGCCTGCGCGAGGCGATCGAGGCCGGCGACGGCGCGGCGCTCGAGGCGGTGTTCGCCCGTTCGCGCGCGGCGCGCACGGCATGGCAGGAGCGCGGCGGCAAGCCCGCCTCCGGCCCGGTTCAGTCTTAACAGGATCATTATGGAATTCCTCGATCTCGGTCCGTATTCCCAGGCTTCGGGCACGGTGCGCCTGCCCGGCTCGAAGAGCATCTCGAACCGCGTGCTGCTGCTGGCCGCGTTGTCCGAGGGGGTGACGACGATCACCAACCTGCTCGACTCCGACGACACGCGCGTGATGCTGGCCGCGCTGGCCGCGCTGGGCGTGACGCTGTCGCGCGACGGCGACACCTGCGTGGTGACGGGCGCCGGCGGCGCGTTCCCCGCCAAGACGGCCGACCTGTTCCTCGGCAATGCCGGCACCGCGGTGCGCCCGCTGACGGCCGCGCTGGCCGTGAACGGCGGCGATTACCGCGTGCACGGCGTGCCGCGCATGCACGAGCGGCCGATCGGCGATCTGGTCGACGGGTTGCGCCAGATCGGCGCCGCGATCGACTACGAGCAGAACGAAGGTTTCCCGCCGCTGCGGATCCGCCCGGCCGCGATCGCGATCGACGGCCCGATCCGGGTGCGCGGCGATGTCTCCAGCCAGTTCCTGACCGCGTTGCTGATGGCGCTGCCGCTGGTCGGCCAACCGGACGGCGCGAGCGTGCTGGAGGTGGAGGGCGAGCTGATCTCCAAGCCCTATATCGAGATCACCATCAAGCTGATGGCGCGCTTCGGCGTGCAGGTCGAGCGCGACGGCTGGCAGCGTTTCACGGTGCCGTCCACGCGCTACCGTTCGCCGGGCTCGATCATGGTGGAAGGCGATGCCTCCTCGGCTTCCTACTTCCTGGCGGCCGGCGCGCTCGGCGGCGGCCCGCTGCGGGTCGAGGGCGTCGGCCGCGCCAGCATCCAGGGCGACGTCGGTTTCGCCTCGGCGCTGATGCGCATGGGCGCGAACGTCTCGATGGGTGACGACTGGATCGAGGTGCGCGGGATCGGCCACGATCACGGCAAGCTCGAGCCGATCGACATGGACTTCAACCTGATCCCTGACGCGGCGATGACGATCGCGGTCGCCGCGCTGTTCGCCGACGGCACCAGCACGCTGCGCAACATCGCCAGCTGGCGCGTCAAGGAAACCGACCGGATCGCCGCGATGGCGACCGAGCTGCGCAAGGTCGGCGCGACCGTGGAGGAGGGCGCCGACTACCTGGTGGTGACGCCGCCCGCGCAACTGCTGCCGAACGCGGCGATCGACACCTACGACGACCACCGCATGGCGATGTGCTTCTCGCTGGTCAGCCTCGGCGGCGTGCCGGTGCGCATCAACGACCCGAAGTGCGTGGCCAAGACCTTCCCCGACTATTTCGACCGTTTCACCGCGCTCGCCGGGCGCTGAGCCGTTTGTCCAGATGAAATCGACCCGACCATTCCATCCGACCCCCGTCATCACGATCGACGGCCCGACCGCCTCCGGCAAGGGCACCGTCGCCGCGCTGGTGGCGGCCCACCTCGGTTTCCACCTGCTCGACAGCGGCGCGCTGTACCGGCTCGCGGCGCTCGCGAGCCAGCGCTACGGGATCGAGCCCGACGACGAGGCGGGGCTGGCGAAGCTGGTCGACGACCTGCACATCACCTTCCGCGAGGGCTGCGCGCAGCTCGACGGGGTCGATGTTTCCGACCAGATCCGTGCCGAGGTGGTCGGCAACCGCGCCTCGGCGATCGCCGTGCACGGCGGCGTGCGAGCCGCGCTGGTGGCGCGCCAGCGGGCCTTCCGCAAGACCCCGGGGCTGGTCGCGGACGGCCGCGACATGGGCACCGTGATCTTCCCCGACGCGGGCCTCAAGGTGTTCCTGACGGCGAGTGTCGAGGCCCGCGCGGCGCGCCGGCATAAGCAATTGATGCAAAAAGGTTTTTCTGCTAATATTGACAACTTGCTCCAGGATTTGCGTGAGCGCGACGCGCGAGACAGCAACCGCGCGGCCGCGCCGCTCAAGCCTGCGGAGGATGCGAAGCTGCTCGATACCTCGGGCCTGACGATCGAACAAGCGGTCGAGCAGGTCCTGGCCTGGTACCGGGAAGCCTCGGGCCAGCCGGCCTGAACCTGCCGGCGGCGCAACGAATCAGGCAGTACCCGCAGCATGCAGTGGCAGTAGGTGCTT
This sequence comes from Burkholderia sp. Cy-637, assembly GCF_011753175.1. Taxonomy (NCBI): domain Bacteria; kingdom Pseudomonadati; phylum Pseudomonadota; class Betaproteobacteria; order Burkholderiales; family Burkholderiaceae; genus Burkholderia; species Burkholderia sp. Cy-637. The sequence continues at coordinate 15,142 of NZ_VWWC01000122.1, forward strand.
CAGGCGTCCGGCGCGGGCCGGTTCCCGAAGCGTGTTTCAACCCTTAACCCCGTGTGGCGATCGCACCGCCAGCCAGGCCAGGTGGCCCAGGCAAGAGAGACGGCGCGGCACCATGCACAATCCGATTTTTATGTCCGACCTGCAAACCTCCACCCCGAATACCGAATCCTTTGCGGCCCTGTTCGAAGAGTCGCTGACCCGTCAAGACATGCGCGCCGGCGAAGTGATCTCCGCCGAAGTCGTGCGTGTCGACCACAACTTCGTGGTCGTCAACGCGGGTCTCAAGTCCGAGGCCTACATTCCCATCGAGGAATTCCTGAACGATCAGGGCGAGGTTGAGGTCCAGTCGGGCGATTTCGTTTCCGTCGCGATCGACGCGCTGGAAAACGGCTATGGCGACACGATCCTGTCCCGCGACAAGGCGAAGCGCCTGGCTTCGTGGCTGTCGCTGGAAAAGGCACTCGACAACAACGAACTCGTCACCGGCACCATCACGGGCAAGGTGAAGGGCGGCATGACCGTGATGGTCAACGGCATCCGTGCCTTCCTGCCGGGTTCGCTGGTCGATACGCGTCCGGTCAAGGACACCACGCCGTACGAAGGCAAGACGCTCGAGTTCCGCGTCATCAAGCTCGATCGCAAGCGCAACAACGTGGTGCTGTCGCGCCGCGCCGTCATCGAAGCCACCCAGGGTGAAGAGCGCGCCAAGCTGCTCGAGACGCTGAAGGAAGGCGCGATCGTCAACGGCGTGGTCAAGAACATCACCGACTACGGCGCATTCGTCGACCTCGGCGGCATCGACGGCCTGCTGCACATCACCGACATCGCATGGCGTCGCGTGCGTCACCCGAGCGAAGTCCTCTCGGTTGGCCAGGAAGTCACCGCCAAGATTCTCAAGTTCGACCAGGAAAAGAACCGCGTCTCGCTGGGCATCAAGCAGCTGGGCGACGATCCGTGGGAAGGCATCTCGCGCCGTTACCCGTCGGGCACGCGCCTGTTCGGCAAGGTCACCAACATCACCGACTACGGCGCATTCGTCGAAGTGGAATCGGGCATCGAAGGCCTGGTCCACGTGTCGGAAATGGACTGGACCAACAAGAACGTCGCACCCTCGAAGGTTGTCCAGCTGGGCGACGAAGTCGAAGTCATGGTCCTCGAGATCGACGAAGACCGTCGTCGTATCAGCCTCGGCATGAAGCAGTGCAAGCCGAACCCGTGGGATGACTTCAGCCGCAACTTCAAGAAGGGCGACAAGATCACCGGCGCCATCAAGTCGATCACCGACTTCGGCGTGTTCATCGGTCTGCCGGGCGGCATCGACGGCCTGGTCCACCTGTCGGACCTGTCGTGGAGCGAGTCGGGCGAGGAAGCCGTTCGCAAGTACAAGAAGGGCGACGAAGTCGAAGCCATCGTGCTGGGCATCGATGTCGAGAAGGAACGCATCTCGCTGGGCATCAAGCAGCTCGAAGGCGATCCGTTCAGCAACTACGTCGCGATGAACGACAAGGGCTCGATCGTCGACGGCGTCGTGAAGACGGTCGACGCGAAGGGTGCCGTCGTCACGCTGACGGGCGACGTCGAAGGCTACCTGCGCGCATCGGAAATCTCGCAGGATCGCGTCGAAGACGCACGCAACGTGTTGAAGGAAGGCGACAAGGTCAACGCGATGGTGATCAACATCGATCGCAAGTCGCGCGGCATCAACCTGTCGATCAAGGCCAAGGATTCGGCTGAGCAGCAAGAAGCCATCCGCGGTCTGCAATCCGACAGCAGCTCGGCTGCCACCGGCACGACGAACCTCGGCGCTCTGCTGAAGGCAAAGCTCGACGGCCAGAACCAGTAAGCCTCGCGAGGTCTGCTGAAGTATGACCAAATCCGAGTTGGTCGCCCAGTTGGCAACGCGATTTCCGCAACTTGTCCTCAAGGATGCGGATTTCGCGGTGAAAACGATGCTCGATGCGATGTCGGACGCTTTGTCCAAAGGGCATCGCATCGAAATTCGCGGCTTCGGCAGCTTCGGTCTCAACCGCCGTCCGGCCCGCGTGGGCCGCAACCCGAAGTCGGGCGAGAAGGTGCAGGTACCCGAGAAGTACGTACCGCATTTCAAGCCCGGCAAGGAATTGCGCGAACGTGTCGATGGCCGCGCCGGCGAACCGTTGAAGAACGACAGCGACGACGACGAGTGATCGTCTCGTTGCCCGAAGCCCTGCCAACCGGCATGGCTGTGAAAAGCGCCCCTAGCGGGCGCTTTTTTTATGCCTGCCGCCACCTGCGCGGATCGGATGCGCGGTTGGCGAAACGCTTCCATTACAATACGGGCACTTCAGGCGCGGCGCAGCGGGAGCACGCACGCGCAACAAGTTGACAGGAGGGCTCCATGAAATTCGTCGTCTGGCTGATCCGTGTGCTGGTGTTCGTGCTGCTGCTGGTGCTGGCGCTGGCCAATACGCAAACCGCGACGCTCAACTTCCTCGCCGGCTACAACTGGCAGGCACCGCTGATCCTGATCGGCCTGGCATTCTTCGGCGTCGGCCTGATTGCCGGCCTGCTTTCGGCGCTGCCGGCCGTGCTGCGCATGCGTCTCGAGAACGGCCGCCTCAAGCGCGACCTGCGCTCGGCCCGCGAGACCCCGGTGGTGGTCGACCAGCCGCCGATGCCGCCCGTCATTTAACGATCGTCGGGCCGCCGCACGCGCGGCCCCGACCTAGCCTCGATACCTCATGGATCTGGATTTCTGGTGGCTGCTGGCCATCCCCGTCGCGTTCGCCTTCGGCTGGGCGGCGTCCCGCTACGACCTCAAGAAGCTGTTGTCGGAGAATGCGAACCTGCCGCGCTCGTATTTCCGCGGCCTCAACTTCCTGCTCAACGAGCAACCCGACCAGGCCATCGATGCCTTCATCGAGGTCGCCAAGCTCGACCCCGAGACGGTCGAGCTGCACTTCGCGCTCGGCAACCTGTTCCGCCGACGCGGCGAAACCGATCGCGCGATCCGCGTCCACCAGAACCTGCTGAACCGCGACGACCTGCCCGTCAACGAGCGCGATCACGCGCTGTACGAGCTGGGCCAGGATTTCCTCAAGGCCGGGCTGCTCGATCGCGCCGAGGAATCCTTCCACCGCCTCGCCGACGGCGATTACGCGCTCGGCGCGCAGCGCGCGCTGCTGACCATCTACGGCATCGAGAAGGACTGGAACAAGTCGATCCAGACGGCGCGCAAGATCGAGACCATGAGCGGCAGTTCGCTGTCGACCGAAATCGCGCAGTTCCATTGCGAGCTGGCCGGCGAGGCGCTGGCCAGGAAGGACGGCGCGGCAGCGGCCCAGCAGTTGCGCGACGCGCTGGCCGTGAATCCGCACAACGTGCGCGCCACCATCCTGTCGGGCGAGGCGGCCGAGGCCGCCGGCGATCACCAGGCGGCGATCGCCCATTGGCGTCGCGTCGAGCAGCAGAACGCCGCCTACCTGCCCTTGGTGGCCGAGAAGCTGATGAAGGCCTATATCGCGCGCGGGCAGGCGGCCGAAGGCGCCGAACTGCTGACCGACTATGCCGATCGTTATCCCTCGAATGATCTGCTCGACGTCGCTTTCCAGTACGTGGCCGAGCTGCGCGGCGCCGATGCCGCGCACACGCTGGCGCGCACCCAGATGCAGAAGGCGCCGAACCTGTCCGGCATGCTGCATCTGCTCGATGCGCAGATCGCCACGGCCGACGAGCCGCGTCGCGGCGAACTCGAGATGATGCGCGCGCTGGTCAAGCAACGGACCAAGAACCTGCCGCGCTACACCTGCCACGACTGCGGTTTCCGCGCACGCCTGTTCTACTGGCAGTGCCCCGGCTGCAGTGGCTGGGAGACCTACGCACCGCGGCGTGTCGAGGCCGGCGTCGCCAACTAGGCGCACCACACTCCGTCACGAATGCGGCGCAGAATCATGCTTAACCTCCGGAACGAATCACCGGGAAACCTATGAAAATCACCATCATCGGCACCGGCTACGTCGGTCTCGTCACGGGCGCCTGTCTCGCCGAGATCGGCCATGACGTGTTCTGTCTCGACGTCGATCCGCGCAAGATCGAGATCCTGAACCAGGGCGGGATCCCGATCCACGAACCCGGCCTCAAGGAAATCATCGCGCGCACGCGCGCGGCCGGCCGGATCACGTTCTCGACCGACGTCGCGGCCAGCGTCGCGCATGGCGAGATCCAGTTCATCGCGGTGGGCACGCCGCCCGACGAGGACGGCTCGGCCGACCTGCAATACGTGCTCGAGGCGGCTCGCAATATCGGCCGCCACATGACCGAGGCGAAGGTGATCGTCGACAAGTCGACGGTGCCGGTCGGCACCGCCCTGCGCGTGCATGGCGTGGTGGCCGAGGCGCTCGCGGCGCGCGGGCTCGGCAACAGTTCCGCGCATCGTTTCTCGGTGGTCTCGAACCCGGAATTCCTGAAGGAAGGCGCGGCCGTCGAGGACTTCATGCGGCCCGACCGCATCGTGATCGGCGTCGACGACGACGAGGTGGGCAACGTGGCGCGCGAGAAGATGAAGAAGCTCTACGCGCCGTTCAACCGCAATCACGAGCGCACCATCTACATGGACGTGCGCTCGGCTGAATTCACCAAGTACGCCGCCAATGCGATGCTGGCCACGCGCATCTCGTTCATGAACGAGATGTCGAACCTGGCCGAGCGCGTGGGCGCCGACATCGAGGCGGTGCGCCGCGGCATCGGCTCCGATCCGCGCATCGGCTATCACTTCCTCTATGCCGGCGTCGGCTACGGCGGCTCGTGCTTCCCGAAGGACGTGCAGGCGCTGATCCGCACCGCGGCCGAGAACGGCCAGCCGCTGCGGATCCTCGACGCGGTCGAAGCCGTCAACCACGCGCAGAAGAGCGTGCTGCTGGCCAAGATCGAGCAGCGCTTCGGCACCGATCTGTCGGGGCGCACCTTCGCTGTCTGGGGCCTGGCCTTCAAGCCCAATACCGACGACATGCGCGAGGCGCCGAGCCGAACCCTGATCGCCTCGCTGCTGGCGCGCGGCGCTTCGGTGCGCGCCTACGATCCGGTCGCGATCGACGAGGCGCGCCGCGTGTTCGCGCTCGACCTGGGCGACGATGCCGCCGCGCAGGCGGGCCTGGCCTTCGTGCCGAGCAAGGAAGAGGCCGTCACGGGCGCCGATGCGCTGGTGGTGGTCACCGAATGGAAGGAATTCAAGAGTCCCGACTTCGCGCATCTGAAGTCGGTGCTCAACGCGCCGGTGATCTTCGACGGGCGCAATCTCTACGAACCCGAGGCGATGGCCGAACTCGGGATCGACTACCACGCTATCGGACGTCCGCATGTCGCAGCCCAATCCTCCGCGCGCGGCTGAGGCCGCCGCCAGCGTCGCGACGGTGCCGCGCGAGCGGCTCGCCGCATCGCGCGTGCTCGTGGTCGGCGACGTGATGCTCGACCGCTACTGGTTCGGCAACGTCAACCGGATCTCGCCCGAGGCGCCGGTGCCGGTGGTGCACGTGCAGCGGCAGGAAGAGCGGCTCGGCGGCGCGGCCAACGTGGCGCGCAACATCGTCACGCTCGGCGCGAACGCGGGCCTGCTCTGCGTGGTCGGCACCGACGAGCCGGGCGAGCGCATCGTCGGCCTGCTCGGCGAGAGCGGCGTGGAAACCCACCTCGAGCGCGACGCGCAACTGCCCACCACCATCAAGCTGCGCGTGCTGGCCCAGCAGCAGCAGTTGCTGCGCGTCGACTTCGAGGCCTCGCCCCAGCACGAGGTGCTGCTGGCGGGGCTGGCACGCTTCGACACGCTGCTGCCCTCGCACGGCGTGGTGCTGATGTCCGACTACGCCAAGGGCGGCCTCACGCATGTCACCACCATGATCGCCAAGGCGCGTGCGGCGGGCCTGCCGGTGCTGGTCGACCCGAAGGGCGCCGATTGGGCGCGCTACCGCGGCGCCTCGCTGATCACGCCGAACCGCGCCGAGCTGCGCGAAGTGGTGGGCGGCTGGCATTCCGAGGACGACCTGCGCGCGCGGGTGCGCGAGCTGCGCGCCTCGCTGGCGCTCGACGCGCTGCTGCTGACGCGCTCGGAAGAGGGCATGACGCTGTTCTCCGATGCCGGCGAGCTGAACGTGCCGGCGCTCGCGCGCGAGGTGTTCGACGTGTCCGGCGCGGGCGACACGGTGATCGCCACCGTCGCGGCCATGCTCGGCGCGGGGCTCTCGCTCGACGCGGCCGTGATGCTGGCCAATCGCGCGGCCGGCATCGTGGTCGGCAAGCTCGGCACGGCCACCGTCGAATATGGCGAACTGTTCAACTGAGCGGCGCGCGCGATGCGCGCCGCTTCGTACTTACATCTTCTGACAGCAGGACGATCATGACCCTCATCGTCACCGGCGCAGCCGGCTTCATCGGCGCGAATCTCGTCAAGGCGCTCAACGAGCGCGGCGAGACGCGCATCATCGCGGTCGACAACCTGAGCCGCGCCGACAAGTTCAGGAACCTGGTCGATTGCGAGATTGACGACTATCTCGACAAGACCGAATTCGTCGAGCGCTTCCAGCGCGGCGATTTCGGCAAGGTGCGCGCGGTGTTCCACGAAGGCGCCTGTTCGGACACGATGGAAACCGACGGCCGCTACATGATGGACAACAACTTCCGCTACAGCCGCGCGGTGCTCGACACCTGCCTGGCGAACGGCACGCAGTTCCTCTATGCCTCGTCGGCGGCGATCTACGGCGGCTCGACGCGCTTCGTCGAGGAACGCGAGGTGGAGGCGCCGCTCAACGTCTATGGCTATTCGAAGTTCCTGTTCGACCAGGTGATCCGCCGCGTGCTGCCGGACGCGAAGAGCCAGATCGCCGGTTTCCGCTACTTCAACGTCTATGGCCCGCGCGAGACGCACAAGGGCCGCATGGCCTCGGTGGCGTTCCACAACTTCAACCAGTTCCGCGCCGAGGGCAAGGTCAAGCTGTTCGGCGAGTACAACGGTTACGCGGCCGGCGAGCAGACGCGCGATTTCGTCTCGGTCGAGGACGTGGTGAAGGTCAACCTGTTCTTCTTCGATCATCCGGAGAAGTCGGGCATCTTCAATCTCGGCACGGGCCGCGCCCAGCCCTTCAACGACATCGCCAGCTCGGTGGTCAACACCCTGCGCGCGCTCGACGGCCAGCCGCCGCTGACGCTGGCCGAGCAGGTCGCGCAGGGGCTGATCGAGTACGTGCCGTTCCCCGATGCGCTGCGCGGCAAGTACCAGTGCTTCACGCAGGCCGACCAGTCGAAGCTGCGCGCGGCCGGCTACGACGCGCCGTTCCTGACCGTCCAGGAAGGTGTCGACCGTTACGTGCGCTGGCTGTTCGGCCAGCTATAAAGCAGCCCGAATCATCCCTAGACTGGGTCTCACGGTCGGCAGCCGCCGGCCGTTTTTCTTGATGGGGAGATCTGGATGCTGAAGAAGATTCTGGTGGTGGCGATGTGGTTCGCGGGGCTCGCGCAGGCGTGGGCGGCAGTCGACGTCAATCAGGCCAACGACGAGGCGCTGCGCGGCATCAAGGGCATCGGCCCGGCCAAGGCCCGCGCGATCGTCGAGGAGCGCGAGGCGCATGGCCCGTACAAGGACACGGCCGATCTCGCGCGGCGCGTGAGCGGCATCGGCGAGAAATCGGTCGAGCGGCTGGTGGCCGAGGGCCTGACGGTCGGCGCGGCCAAGGCACCGGCGGCGGCCGCGGCTCCTCCCGCGGCGGCGGCACGCGGCGCGGC
>NZ_VWWC01000123.1:0-22749 GCF_011753175.1 Burkholderia sp. Cy-637
CCGTCGGCAGCTACAGCCTGCCGGTGCCGGCCGATGCCGTGCGCGGCGGCCGGCTCGCGCTGCGCATCACGGTGCTCGACGCGGCCGGCCGCGCTCGGGCGCCGGCCGCGGGCGAGGTGATCTCGGTCCGGCTGCTCGCGCCCTGATCCGCCTGGCGCGGGCACCTGTAGCGTGCCCCGCGAAAACACAAGGGCGCCCCGGATGGCTCCGGGGCGCCCTTGTTTCATGGCTGCTCGGCTCGTCGCCCGGCGGCTCGCCTACGCGAACCGCCTGGGCGGGAAACCGAAGCTCAGGCCGCGCTGGCGGCCTTCGCCGACTTCTGCAGCTTGCCCTTGCCGGCGATCTTGATCTCCTCGAGCTTGATCTCGACGTGGCGCGAGAACACGTACTCGGCCGGGCGCTGCTTGTCGATCGGGATGTCCGGGGCGAACGCGCCTTCCGTCTTGATGCCCTTGCGGCTCAGCGCGAAGGCCTTCAGCGGATGCGTGATGGTGTCGACCACGGCGGTGGCCTCGAAGCCGCAGTGGACCATGCAGTCCGCGCACTTCTCGTAGTTGCCCACGCCGTAGTTGTCCCACTCGGTGGTTTCCATCAGTTCCTTGAAGGTCTTCACGTAACCTTCGCCGACCAGGTAGCACGGCTTCTGCCAGCCGAACACGGTGCGCGCCGGGTTGCCCCAGGGCGTGCACTTGTAGGTCTGGTTGCCGGCCAGGAAGTCGAGGAACAGCGAGGACTGGCTGAACGACCAGCGCTTGCCGCCGTCGCCGCGCTTGAAGATCTCGCGGAACAGGTTCTTGGTCTTGTCGCGGTTCAGGAAGTGCTGCTGGTCCGGCGCGCGCTCGTAGGCGTAGCCCGGCGAGACGGTGATGCCGTCCACGCCGATCGGCTTGAGCGTGTCGAAGAACTTGGCGACGCGCTCGGGGATCGCATCGTTGAACAGCGTGCAGTTGATGTTGACGCGGAAGCCGCGGCGCTTGGCTTCCTTGATGGCCGCCACGGCCTTGTCGTACACGCCTTCCTGCGACACCGCGTGATCGTGCATCTCCTGGTCGCCGTCGAGGTGGACCGACCAGACGAAGTACGGGCTCGGCTCGTACTCGTCCATCTTCTTTTCCATCAGCAGCGCGTTCGTGCAGAGATACACGAACTTCTTGCGCTTCATGATGCCCTTGACGATTTCCGGCATGTCACGGTGCAGCAGCGGCTCGCCGCCGGCGATCGAGACGATCGGCGCGTTCGCTTCGTCGACGGCTTCCAGGCATTCCTGCACCGACAGGCGCTGGTTCAGGATGGGATCCGGATAGTCGATCTTGCCGCAGCCGTTGCAGGCCAGGTTGCAGCGGAACAGCGGCTCGAGCATCAGCGCGAGCGGGTAGCGTTTGTTGCCGGACAGATGGTTGCGCATGATGTATGCGCCGACACGGACTTGCTGGAGCAGCGGAATAGACAAGATGTCCTCCTTAAACTTCGCGGGCTACGGCTTGCGTGAGCTTCGCCGGCAGCTTGAATTCGACTTTTTCCTCGCGGCCCGCCATCGTCACGACCTCGACAGGGCCTAGCGCGCGCAGCGCGGCGATGACGTCCTCGACCATTTCCTCGGGTGCGGACGCGCCGGCCGTCAGGCCGACCGTCTGCGCATTCGCGAACCACTCGGCGCGGATTTCCGAACCGTCCGCCACCAGGTAGCTCGGCACGCCGCTTTCGGTGCCGATCTCGCGCAGGCGGTTCGAGTTCGAGCTGTTGGTCGCGCCGACCACCACCAGCACGTCCACCTGGCTGCTGAGCTCGCGCACGGCGGCCTGGCGGTTCTGGGTGGCATAACAGATGTCGCGCGTGTCCGGGCCGACGATGTCGGTGAACTTGCGCGTGAGTGCCTCGATGATGCCGCGCGTGTCGTCGACCGACAGCGTGGTCTGCGTCACGTAGGCCACCGGCGTGTCGATCGGCAACTCGAGCCGGGCCACCTCGGCCTCGCTCTGCACCAGGATCACCTCGCCCGGGATCTGCCCGACCGTGCCCTCGACTTCCGGATGGCCGGCATGGCCGATCAGGATCAGGCGGCGGCCGGCCGACACGTACTGGCGGCCCTGCACATGGACCTTGGTGACCAGCGGGCAGGTGGCGTCGAGCACGTCGAGGCCGCGGGCCTCGGCATCCTTCTCCACCGCCTGCGCGACGCCGTGCGCGCTGAAGATCGCGACGGCGCCATGCGGCACCTCGTCGAGCTCCTCGACGAATTTCGCCCCCTTGTTGCGCAGGTTGTCCACGACATGGCGATTGTGAACAATCTCGTGCCTGACGTAGACGGGCGCGCCGTGCTGCAGCAGCGCGCGGTCGACAATCTCGATCGCTCGCACCACGCCCGCACAGAAGCCCCGGGGTTGGGCAAGAATGACTCGCATAAAGGGCGAACTCCGACGACAACGCGGGGTTCGAGAAGGCCGGCAAGCCGGCCCGATCGCCCCAACTTGATGATTATCAATGCCGGATCGAATTTACCGGCATCCAAAATTAATCGCGCATTTTAACGCTATCGGCCATCTCGTGCTTTCCTCGGCCCGTAAGGTGTTGCAATGCGCCCAAATCCGGCCGCGCCGCCCCCTGTCCCGGAACCCGGCTACACTACGCGGTTTTGAACGCGCCCGGCGGCGGAAGGCGGCTGCGCGGGCCTCACAGGCGGACCGATGGAAGTCGAATTCAAGGATATGTCCCCGTATTGCACGCCCTGCCGCGGCAGGTTCGGGCGTGGGCAGTCGGCCGGGGAGCGGGCATGACGCTGCAGATCGTATTTGGCCTTTCGTGCCTGTCCCTGATTATCTGGTGCGTGCTGCTGTTCGCGCGCGGCGGCTTCTGGCGCGCCACGCCGGCCGGGTCGCTGCCCGCCTCGGCGCGCGGCGAGGGCGACTGGCCGGCGGTGGCGGTGGTGGTGCCGGCGCGCAACGAAGTCGACGTGATCGGCGAGGCGGTGAGCTCGCTGGTCGGCCAGGATTACGCGGGTGCCTTCCATGTGATCGTGGTCGACGACCACAGCACCGACGGCACGGCGGACGCCGCGCGCGCGGCCGCGCTGGCCGCGCAGCGCGCCGACCGGCTCACGGTGCTGGGCGCGCAGCCGCTGCCGCCGGGCTGGTCGGGCAAGGTCTGGGCGCAGTCGCAGGGGATCGCGGCGGTGCGCACGCTGGGCCTGCCGGCCGACTACCTGCTGCTGACCGACGCCGACATCGGCCATCCCGCCGACGCGGTGGCCCAGCTGGTCACGCGCGCCCAGGCCGAAGGCCGCGACCTGGTCTCGCTGATGGTGCGGCTGCGCTGCGACTCGTTCTGGGAAAAGGCGCTGATCCCGGCCTTCGTGTTCTTCTTCGCCAAGCTCTATCCGTTCTCGTGGATCAACAACACGCGCCGCAAGACCGCCGGCGCGGCGGGCGGCTGCATGCTGGTGCGGCGCGCGGCGCTGGAGGAGGCGGGCGGCATCGAGTCGATCCGCGGCGCGCTGATCGACGACTGCAGCCTGGCCGCGCAGATCAAGCATCGCGGCGGCCGGCATCATCCGATCCGCCTGGACCTGGCCGATCGCAGCGTGTCGCTGCGGCCCTACGATAGCTGGCGCGACATCTGGAACATGATCGCGCGCACCGCCTTCACGCAGCTGCGCTACTCGCCGCTGCTGCTGGCCGGCACCTTGCTGGGCATGTCGATCATCTACCTGCTGCCGCCGCTGGCCGCGCTCGCCTACGGCGCGCGGGCCTGGCCGGCGTGGCTGGCCTGGGCGGCGATGAGCGCGGCCTACGCGCCGATGCTGGCCTACTACCGGCGCTCGCTGCTGTGGGCGCCGGCGCTGCCGCTGGTGGCGCTGTTCTACAACGGCGCGACCTTCGCCTCGGCCTGGCGCTACTGGCGCGGCAAGGGCGGCCAGTGGAAGGCGCGCGTGCAGGCGCCGGTGGAGCGCTGAACGCCTGCGCCGCGCCCGAGGCGCGGCGCAAGGCAGGATAAAAAACGGCACACGATCGCGAGATCGTGTGCCGTTTGGCTTTCTGGCGCGCGGCGACTATTGCGTCAGCAGCATGTACATCTGGATCACCGTGTCCGGCGAGAAGGTGAACGGCACCCAGCCGTAGCCGGTATGCCGCGCCACCAGCAGGCGGTCGCCGTTGGCCTGCTTCTGCACCGCCATCATCGGATTGCGGGTCGACACGAAGCGCCAGCCGGTCGGCAGGCCGCTCGGCTGCTCGGGCGTCATCGAGGCGCGCGCGTGCGCGAGTTCCTCGATCAGCTGGCTCAGCTGCACCGGCGTCAAGGGGATTTCGCGTCCGCCGATCGCCAGCGTCAGCGCATCCTGCGCGGGGCGGGCCACCACCAGCTTCGTATCGGCTGCTGTGGCTTCGCCTGCCGGTTTTTCGGCGGGAGCCTGGGCGGCTGCCTGCTCGAGCGCGGCTTCCTTCTGCTCGGCCTCGCGCAAGGCCTGTTCCGCGGCGGCCTTGTCGGAGGCGGCCTGGGCGGCGAGCAGCTCGGCCGCGGCCTTGTCCGCCGCGGCTAGCGTGGCGGCCGATTGCGCGGCGGCCAGTTGTTCGCTCGCGTCGGCCAGCGCGGCGCGCTCGGTCTTCAGTTGGGCGGCCTGCAGCTCGACTGCCTCGTGGGCGCGCGCGGCCTGCTCGGCGGCTTCGGTGGCGGCCTCGCGGTCCGCGCTGGCCTGGCGACGCGCCGTTTCGGCCGCGTCGAGGTCGGCGGCGGCCTGTTGCATCAAAGCTTCGGCTGCTTCGCGGTCGGCCGCGGCCTGCTTGAGGGCCTGCTGCGCGGCTTCGGCGGCTTCGGTCGATTGGCCGGCGATGGCCGTGGGCTGCGCGAGCGCCGCCGGCGAATTGGCCTGAGCCGGCTGGCGCGATGCAGGTTCGGCGGCTGCCGCGCGATCCGCTGCCGCTTGCCTGGCGGCGGCTTCGCTCGCCTCGCGTTCGGCGGTGGCTTGCTTGAGCGTGGCTTCGGCGGCTTCGCGATCGGTGGCTACTTGCCTGGCGGCGGCTTCATTCGCCTCGCGCTCGGCGGCGGCCTGCTTGAGCGCGGCTTCGGCGGCTTCGCGGTCAGCGGCTGCTTGCCTGGCGGCGGCTTCATTCGCCTCGCGCTCGGCGGCGGCCTGCTTGAGCGCGGCTTCGGCGGCTTCGCGATCGGTGGCTACTTGCCTGGCGGCGGCTTCATTCGCCTCGCGCTCGGCGGCGGCCTGCTTGAGCGCGGCTTCGGCTGCCTCGCGGTCAGCGGCGACTTGCCTGGCGGCAACTTCGCTCGCTTCGCGCTCGGCAGCGGCTTGTTTCAGCGCTGCCTCGGCGGCTTCGCGATCGGCGGCAGCCTGCTTTGCCGCTGCCTCGGCGTCGGCATCATGCTGGACGGCGGCTTGCTTCGCCGCCGCGTCGGCCGCTTCGCGTGCCTCGGCGGCCTGCGTGACCGCCGCTTGCGACGCTTCGCGCTCGGCCGTGGCCTGGCGAATGGCGGCCTCGGCGGCTTCGCGATCCGCCGTCGCCTGCTGCGTCGCGGCTTGCGCGGCGGCGCGCGCCTCGGCGGTCTGCCGGCCAGCCAGCTCGGCCGCCTCGCGATCGCGGGCCAGTTCGGCGGCCAGCGCCTCGGCGGCGGTCTTGTCGATCACGGCTTGCGCGGCGGCCGATTCGGCGGCAGCCTGCACCGCGCGCATCTGTTCATGGAGGGCTTCGGTGGCCGCGCGATCGGCGGCGGCCTGGGCCGCGGCGGCGTCGATGGCCGTGCGTTCTGCGGAAATCTGGTCTGCGGCGGCGCGTGCGGCGCTCGCTTCCTCGCCGGCGGTCCGGGCGGCGTCTGCCGTCGTCCGCGCGGTCTGGATGAGCTGATCGATGCCCGCACCGAGCGCGTCGATCTGGTCGTTCAGGTTCATGCGTGCCTTCTCTACGTAGGACCCGCGATTTTACCCGTTGCATCGTGCGCGTTTCGAGCCGCACGTGTAACAAAGTGCGCGCGGGGCCGCGCGGCACGCCGCTTCGGCGCGTGTCAGCGCTTCAGGTAGCCTGCCTCGCGGAACCAGTCGAGCGCATCGCGCAGCCCGTCGCGATACGGGCGAGCGCGGTAACCGAGTTCGCGTTCGGCCTTCGCCGACGTGAAGTACATCTTGTTCTTCGACATCTTCAGACCGTCCACCGTCACGAAGGGTTCGCGCCTGGTGAACTTGGCGATGGCCTCGGCCGCGTAGGCGATCGGGTAGAGCGGCCCGCGCGGCAGCGCGATGGTGGGCGGCTTGCGGTTGGTCATCCCCGCGATGTCGGCCAGCATCTGCTGCAGCGGCAGGTTCTCGCCGCCGAGGATGTAGCGCTCGCCGACGCGGCCTTTCTCCAGCGCGAGGAAATGGCCCTGGGCGACGTCGTCGACATGGACCAGGTTCAGGCCGGTATCGACGAAGGCGGGGATCTTGCCGGTGGCGGCCTCGACGATGATGCGCCCGGTCGGCGTCGGCTTGACGTCGCGCGGGCCGATCGGCGTGGACGGATTGACGATCACGGCCGGCAGCCCCTCCTCGGCGATCATCCGCTCCACCGCGCGCTCGGCCAGCACCTTGCTGCGCTTGTAGACGCCGATCGCCTGCTCGGCGGTGAGCGGGGAGGTTTCGTCGGTCGAGGCGCCCGAGCCGGTCACCTTGAGCGTGGCGACGCTGCTGGTGTACACGATGCGCTCGACGCCCTCGGCCAGCGCGGCGCGCATGGTGGCCACCGCGCCCTCCAGGTTGGCGCGCTCGATCTCGAGCGGATCGGGTGCCCACAGCCGGTAGTCGGCGGCCACGTGCAGCAGGTAACGCACCCCGCGCAGCGCGGCGCGCATCGAGGCCTCGTCGCGCATGTCGCCGGTGACGATCTCGGCGTCGAGTTCGGCGAGGTTGGTGCGCGGGCTCGAGGCGCGCACCAGCACGCGCACGGCATAACCCTTGGCCTGCGCGATGCGCGCGACGGCGGAGCCGACGAAGCCGGACGCGCCGGTGACGAGTACGAGATCGCGTTGTGTGTCTGTCATGCCAGTCCTCTGGGCCGCGCGGCCGGCAGGCGGCGCGCGGCGGTTGTGCGTGTGATGCGCGATTGTACGTGCTGCGCGGCCGCGCCGGCCCGCGGCGGATGCCATGCGGGACGACTACAATGCGGGGCTTCGATGCAATTGGATGGGGAGTGACATGAGCGGCAAGGATCTCGACGAACGGGTCGAAACGATCTACGTGCGGGTGCGTGGCGTCGTGCAGGGCGTCGGCTTTCGCCATGCGACCGTGCGCGAGGCCCACGCGCTGAAGCTGCGCGGCTGGGTCGCCAATCTCGAGGACGGCTCGGTGGAGGCGATGATCCAGGGCCCCGCCGCGCAGATCGACCGGATGCTGGCCTGGCTGCGGCACGGGCCGCCGGCGGCGCGCGTGAGCGAGGTCGAGTTCGAGGAGCGGCGGACCGACAAGCGTTTCGAGCGTTTCCAGCAGAACTGACTGCGCTGTCTTCGATTCGGCAGGACCCATGATTCAGGATTTCCCGGAAGCCCGGCGCGGCCTCACGTTGTCGGTGGCGGCTTCCGCCTTGTTCGCCTTGATGTCGGTGTACGCCAAGCTGCTGGCGCCGCTTACCGGCCTCGACATCTTCGCCTGGCGCATCGTCTGGACCTTGCCCGGCGCGCTCGCGCTGGTGGCCATGCGCGGCCGTTTCGGCGAGCTGCTCGGCTTCGTGCGGCGCCTGTTCGGCGAGCGCCGCATCGCGCTGATGGTGCTGGCCGGCACCGCGATGCTCGGCGTGCAGCTGTGGCTGTTCCTGTGGGCGCCGCTGCACGGGCGCATGCTCGAGGTCTCGCTCGGCTACTTCCTCCTGCCGCTGACCATGGTGCTGGTCGGCCGCTTCGTCTATCGCGAATCGCTGAGCCTCCTGCAATGGTGCGCGATCGCCTTCGCGGCGCTGGGCGTGCTGCACGAAGTGTGGGCCACGCGCGCCTTCGCCTGGCCGACGCTGCTGGTCGCGCTCGGCTATCCGCCCTATTTCATGCTGCGCCGGCGCATCGACATCGAACCGCTCACGCTGTTCGCGGTCGAGATGATCGCGCTGCTGCCGGTGGCGCTGCTCACGCTGGCCACGGTCGGTACGCCGCTGGCCGGCCACACGCTGCTGGCCGCCGTGCTGCTGCCCGGCCTCGGCGTGCTCTCGACGCTCGCGCTGGGCTGCTACCTGAAGGCGAGCCGGATGCTGCCGATGGCGCTGTTCGGCATCCTCGGCTACGTCGAGCCGGTGCTGATCGTGGCGGTGGCCGTGCTGCTGCTCGGCGAATCGCTGAGCGCGCAACAGCTCGGCACCTACGGGCCGATCTGGGTGGCGGTGGCGCTCACGGCCTGGCACAGCTACCTGGTGATGCGCCGCGTGCGGGCCCACTGACGCGGTGCCATCGTTGCGATTCGCGTAGCGATTTCCGTGCGCGCCGTGTCGATTGATTCGTTATCCAACGCAACTTCGCGACGGAAACGATGACGGATCGCTGACGCTTGTCTGGCAAGGCCGACAGTCATCAATCGGAAGAATTCGTTGCACTTTGTTACTTAGGGTATGCCCTAGGCGGCGATTAGACTTTCTGGACCGTCGAACTCTCGTATGCGGTCTTCCGATGAACGGTCCAGTCTTCGCCCCGGCGCGCCTGCGCACGCGATACAGGCATACGTGTATCGCCGCGTATTCGCTCGCGCCGTCCCCGCTGTCCCTGCTGTCTTTCGTTTCCCTTGCCGTTGAGCCGTCGGCCGTCTCGCGCGCGCCGATCCGACCCGGTACGCGATCATGGCGCTGAGCGATGCGCGCCCGCCGGTGCCGCCCGCGCGTTCCGGCCGCCTGATCGAAATCGATTTCTTCCGCGGCATCGTGCTGCTGATGATCGTGGTCGACCACATCGGCGGCAGCATGATCTCGAAGATCACGCTGCATTCCTACGCGCTCTGCGACGCGGCCGAGGTGTTCGTGTTCCTCGGCGGTTTCGCGGCGGCCAGCGCCTTCGTGGCGATGTCGGAGCGGCACGGCACCGACGTGGCGCGGCGCCGTTTCCTGCGGCGCGCGGTGCAGATCTATCGCGCCTTCCTCGCCACCACCACGCTGATGCTGGTGGTCTCGGCGGTGCTCGACCACTTCGGCATCGAGTCGCCGAACCTCGCGCTCGACGACGTCAGCGTGATGCTGGCCACGCCGCTCACAGGCCTGGTCGAGGTGCTGACCTTCCAGCGCCAGCCCTACCTGGCCTCGGTGCTGCCGATGTACGTGCTGTTCGCGCTGGCCACGCCGGCCATCGTGCCGCTCGCGCGGCGCTGGCCGGCCTGGCTGTTCGCCGGCAGCCTCGCGTCCTGGCTGGCGTCGCGCTGGCTCGGCGCCGAGCTGCTCGACACGCCCTCGTTCAAGTGGAGCTTCAATCCCTTCGCCTGGCAGCTGATGTTCGTGCTCGGCGCGCTGGTGCGCTGCCAGCCGGTCTATCGCAGCCTGGCCGCGCGGCCGGGCGGCGCGGTGCTGACCGGCATCGCGCTCGGCGTGGTGGCCGTGTGCGCCTACTACAAGCTGTTCTCCGGGCTGCCGCTGCCCGAGGGCCTGCTCAAGCGCGACCTCGCCTGGTCGCGGGTGGTCAGCTTCCTGGCGATCGCCTGGCTGATGGCCGACCTGATGCGCCTGGGCTGGGTCGGCAAGCTCGCGCGCGTGGTGCAGCCGGTGGTGGCGGTCGGGCAGCGCGGGCTGGTCTGCTACGTGGTGGGCACGGCGATCTCGCTGACGCTCGATTCGCTGCTGCATCGCGCCGCGCTGAGCCCGCACTTCTCGCCGATCGGCATCGGCTTCGCGGCCGACGCGATCGCGCTCGGCTGCCTGCTGACGCTGGCGAGTTCGGGAGGATGGTGGCAGCGGCTGCGGCGCGTGCCGGCCTGAACGGTGCCGCGCGGCATGGGGCACGCGGCAGGCATGGCCCGCCGTGGCGCGGGCCGTGCGTCGGCAGCTGATGTGCCGTCGGCGTGATGCGCTCGCCGTACCGCTACGAAGGTGAGCGGATACGGGAGGGCGTGTCGGGGGAATCGTCGTCGCGGGAAGCCTCGTCCTCGGGCTCCGGATCGGCGGCGCGCGCGAGTTCGGCGTCCACCTCGGCCGCCGCGCGCGCCGCGCGTAGCGCGGTGCAATGCTGCGCGCGGCGGATGTCGGCGAGCAGGCGCACGATCCGCGTGGTCCTCTTGTTCATCTCACTCTCCAGCAAGGCCCATCAGCGGGCTGCTTCCAGTGTAGGACGCACGCGGCCGGCCTGCCGGCCGACTGTGGCGCGCAAGCCGCGCGCCGAGGGATATTACTGAGCCGCGGCGCCGCTCGCCTGCAGCGCGTCGTTGCCGCGCTTGCGCTCGGTCGAGGCGTTGTGATGCGCGCGCGAGAGTTTCGCCATCAGCGGCAGCAGCAGGCAGGACACCAGGGTGCCGCCCACCGCGACCCAGCCCAGCGTCGTGAACAGGTTCACGTAGAGCGGCAGCGAGGCCGTGGCGGGCAGGTCGTGCGAGGGCATCTTGGCGAGGTTCGCCACCACGCTGCCGAGGTACTGCGAGATGCCGGTGGCCACGAAGTAGGCGCCCATCATGAAGCCGCCCATGCGGGCCGGCACGTAGCGCGCGATCATCGCCAGGCCCAGGCCGCTGACCAGCAGCTCGCCGAGCGAGTAGAGGCCGTAGCCGCCCACCATGAACCACGAGGACACGCGGCCGTCCACCGCGAAGCTGCCGCTCGCGGCGAACACGAAGAAGCCCGCCGCCACCACCGCGAAGCCGAGCATGTACTTGACCGCCACCGGCACGTTGACGCCGCGATTGGCCAGCGAGTTGTAGATCCACACCAGCACCGGGCTCAGCAGCATGATCCAGATCGGGTTGAGCGCCTGGAACTGGCCGGCGCTCCAGCTGAACAGCGTGGTGCCGAACAGCGTGAAGCGCGGATCGACGTTACGGAATGCGAACAAGGTCAGCGAGGTCGACATCTGCTGGTAGAAGATGAAGAACAGGATGACCTGGGCGATCAGCACCAGCGCCGCGATCAGGCCCGAGCGCTCCGAGCGGTTCACCTTGACGATCATGTACAGGAAGATGCCCAGCACCACCACCGCGGCGGTCCACACCGCGGCCACCGCCAGCGCCTTGTGGCCGAGCAGGAAGGTGGTGACCAGCGCCAGCGCGATGCCGCCCAGCGCGACCGCGCCTGCGCGGCCCCAGCGCACCGGCTGGTCGTCGGGCTTGGAGCCGACGCGCGCCAGCGTGCGATGCATCAGCAGGTAGTTGATCACGCCGACCGCCATGCCCGCGCAGCAGACCGCGAAGGCCGGGTGCCAGCCCCAGCGATCCTTGATCCACGGCGTGACCAGCATCGACACCGTCGAGCCGATGTTGACGGCCATGTAGTAGATGGTGAACGCGCTGTCGAGGCGCGCGTCGTCGCCTTCGTAGATGCGGCGCACCAGGTTCGCGGCATTGGCCTTGAACAGGCCGTTGCCGACCACCATCACGCCCAGCGATGCGTAGAGGAACTGAAGATTGTCGGTGGGCATCGCGAGCATCAGGTAGCCCACGCCGAGCACCACCGCGCCGATCACCATCGAGCGGCGCGAGCCGAGCACGTGGTCGCCGATCCAGCCGCCGATCGAGGGCGAGGCGTAGATCAGCGCGACGAACGCGCCCCAGATCAGGTTGGCGCTGCTGTCGTCGAAGCCGAGCTTCTCGACCATGAACAGCACCATCAGCGCGACCATGCCGTAATAGCCGAAGCGCTCCCACATTTCGATCAGAAAGACTGTTGCGAATGAGCGGGTTTTTGATACGGGTGTTGAGACTGACATCGTTATCCTCGAATATCGTTTTTTGTGCCGCATCGCGCGCGAGGCCGGCGGCAAGCTCGGAATGACGCGGCGCCGGAAGGCGGCCGGTCGGCATGAGGGGATCGGTCAGGTGGGCGGCGCGGTGCTCGCGTGATGGCGGCGGCACCTGCGTGGCGGCCGCGCGAGGCAGGCGGCGGCGCATGCGCGATTCGAGCGCGTAAGGGCAATGACAGCTTTCATTTCGAATACGACTACCAGGGCGACCGGATAGGGACGCATGAACAAGGTGGCGGGCAATCGGTGGACTGCGCGCGAGGACCATTACAACGGTGTAAGCACGAGGTCGTCGCGCTTTGCCGAGCGGCCGCGATTTTTCACGAGCCGCTCGCCATCCGTCACTTCGGGTATTCCCGCAGCCGCGGGATTGATGATCCGTTTTCAACGACGTGAAACCGACGTCGGCAGGGCTTCGAGGCGGGATAAGCCACGAATCGGGCACAAATTCCCGTGTCGAGTCTGGCAAGATTACGCGTCGCAGCAGCGTTGCGCGGGGTGCGCCAGGGCGCAGGCCGTGTCGTTGATACCGGTCACGAAGACGAAGATTAAGCTATATCAATCAAACTTCGTTACTTTCCATCAAACTTTTTTTGACGATAAGATTTCGGCCTGTTATGGTTGCTTCCACTGAAAACACGCAGGCCCAGAATGCGGCCGTCGAACTGGGCGGAAAGATTCGGGCGCTCAGGCAGCGCTTGAAACGCACGCTCGACGAAACCGCCGGAGCCGCGGGTATTTCCAAGCCGTTTTTGTCGCAGGTCGAGCGCGGTCTCGCTTCGCCGTCGATCACTTCGCTGGCAGGCATCGCGCAGGCGCTGGGCGTGAACGTGCAGTATTTCGTCGAGACCCCGAGCGAGGAACGCTCGGTGTGCCGCGGCGATCAATTGCGATTCTTCAGTTTCGCCGATTCGGCGAATCTGTTCGCACGGCTGACCAATGTCTCGGCCGGCCGGCAGCTCGAGGCGATTCTCGTGCGCATGCCGCCGGGGCAGAAACGCTCGGAAGTCACGACTCACGCGGGAGAGGAATTCCTGTACGTGATCGAGGGCGAAGTATCGCTGACGCTGGAAGGCAAGACCTTCGTCGTGCAGGCCGGCGACAGCGCGCATTACCTGTCGACCGTGCCGCATAGCTGGGTCAACACCGCGAAGCACGAATCGGTGGTGGTCTGGGTGGGCACACCTCGATTGTTCTAGTTTTACGCAGGCCGGGTAATCCGTCGTCGCTCCGCACGGCTTACCCATTTGGAGACAAATCAGGATCACTAACATGCACGGCAAATCCGACGACGGATCGATTCCGTTTTCCTAGCCGTAACGAATAGAACGCAGCAACCCGGTTCGCTGCGCCGTCTTCTTCCCCGTTCCGTTTCATCACGTCCGCCGCGTTTCTTCCGAGGCCGCGCGGACGTCGTTCGCGCGCGCGTTCTCCACGTGGTTCCCACGTGCTATCGCGCGATGCGGTGGCGCGGGTGCGCGGCGGCGCACGCCAGACATATCTGAGAGAGAACGAGTCGATGAATCAGACCACCTCGACGACGTCGCGCACGTCGTCCACCCGCCGTTTCGCCCTTGCCCTGCCCGTGCTCGCCGGTATCGCCGGCATCTCCGCGGCGCCCGCCTTCGCGGACGAGCCGCCCGAGGTGCCGGCCGGGATTTCCCGCGATGCCGCGCAGCCGGCCACCACGCCCAATGCGGTGATCAATGCCGAGGCGAACCAGGCGCCCTCGCCGACGCCGAACGTCGATCTCTCGGCGCAGGCCAAGTCGCAGGGCTTCATCAAGGACAGCCACCTCGAGCTGATGTTCCGCAATTACTCGGACGTGCTCGACGCCAAGGAAGGCCCGCATCGTCACGCCTGGATCCAGGCGCTGATGGCCAACTACGAGTCGGGCTACACGCAGGGGCCGATCGGCTTCGGCGTGGACGCCTCGGTGTATGCCGCGCTCAAGCTCGACGGCGGCGCGGGCGCCGGCAACATGGTGCACGTCGCCAAGGGCGGCGGCGGTTCGAACCAGCTCGCCTGGGCCTATCCCGGCATCTACGACGTGAAGGCGCGGATCTCGAACACGGTGGTGAAATATGGTCTGCAGATCGTCGACAACCCGTTCATGGAGCCGCACGACAATCGCGCGTTGCCGCCGACCTTCCTCGGCGCCACCATCGTCAGCAACGAATTCAAGAACGTGATGCTGGAGGGCGGCAGCTTCACCAAGACCGACGCGCGCGGCCGCTCGACCCTGATCAACTTGACCTCGCAATACGGCGGCACCCGCATCGATCGCCTCAGCTACGTGGGCGGCACCTGGGACTACCTGCCGACCGGCAGCGTCGCGCTCTACGCGAACCAGGCCGAGAACGTCTGGAACCAGTATTACGCGTCGGTGCGGCAGAGCTTCGGCTCGCCGAGCAGCGTGAAGTGGACCGGCTTCGGCAACGTCTACTCGACGCACGACACGGGCGATGCGCGCCAGGGCTACATCAACAACAACGCCTACAGCCTGTCGCTGGCCGCGCAGCATGGCCCGCACGAACTGCTGCTGGGCTTCCAGCAGGTGCTCGGCGACCAGTTCTTCGACTACCTGAACGAAACCAACGGCATCTTCCTGACCAACTCGATGGACGTGGACTACAACGCGCCGCACGAAAAATCGCTGCAGCTGCGCTACACGTTCTACGGCAAGGACGGCGGCCTGCCCGGCTTCAAGGCGATGGTCTGGGGGCTGACGGGCTGGGGCGCCGATGGCTCGGTGGGCGCCGCCAACGATCCCTCGCATTCGGGTATCTACTGGAAGGACGGCCAGCCGGTGCAGGGCCGCCATCACGAGTTCGGTTTCATTCCGTCCTATACGATCCAGGGCGGCCGCTTCAAGGACACGAAGATCACCTTCATCGCGATGTGGCACGTCGGCTCGGCGCACTATTCCGACAGCACCAACCAGGAATATCGCCTGGTCGTGAACCTGCCGGTGACGGTGTTCTGAGGACGGGAAGGGACAGCGGGGAAAGCGAAGGCGGCGCGGCTCAGGCCGCCTTCGGCGCCGGCGTGACGGGCGGGGGTTCGACGGGCGTGGCGCCCTCCACCTGGCGGCCGGTATCGCGCCAGGCGTCGAGCCCGCCGCGCAGCGCCAGCGCGTCGGTGAAGCCGAAGTCGGTGAGGCGCTTGGCCATCAGCGCGGCCGACACTTCGTTCGGGCAGGAGCAGTAGATCACGAACTTCTGCGACAGCGGATAACGCTGCGAGAGTTCGCGCACATGGCGCTCGTCGAAGAACAGCGCGCCGGGGATCGAGAACGGATCGAGGCGGCGATGCTCGACGGTGCGCACGTCGATGATCACCGGCAGGCGCGCCGGGTCGGCATGCAGCAACTGGTCGAGTTCGTCGACGTCGATGCGCGCGCTGGCGAGCTGGCGCAGCAGCGCGCGGCGGCGGTTCCAGCGCATGCTCATGTAGAGCACCAGCAGGGCGCCGATCAGCACCAGGGCCACCTGGCCGAACTGGCTCGCGCTGGAGAACAGCCAGTCGATCTGGGCGGCGAACAGCAGGCCGATCAGCAGGCCGACGGCGGCCCACAGCAGCGCGCCGAGCGCGTCATAGCCGATGAAGGTGCGGTAGTTGGTGCCCAGCGCGCCCGCCATCGGCACCGAGACCAGCGACAGGCCCGGCACGAAGCGCGCGATCGCCAGCACGCGCACGCCCCAGCGACCGAAGAACTGCTCGGTTTTCTTCACGCAACTGTCGCGCGACAGCGACAGCCGGCAGATCGTCTTCAGGGTGCGTCCGCCGAAGCGGCGCCCGGCCAGGTACCAGGCCGAATCGCCGAGCACCGCTGCCAGCACCGACAGCAGCAGCACCGGCACCAGCTGGATGCCGATCATGTCGGGATGCATGGTCGCCATCGCGCCGAACAGCACGAGCGTCGGCATCGCGGGCACGGGCAGGCCGAGCGCGGCAGCCAGCACATTGACGAACACGATCAGCGGTCCGTACTGGGCGACGAGGTCATGCAGCATGGCGAATGGGACGCGGCGACGAGGGATGGGGCTGACTAGATGCGCCGATTATCGACCATTTTCAAGTCAATGGAGAGTCGAATTCTTGACTGCCGTGAAGCGGTGAGCAGGGCGCGCGGCGCTTGCTCACCGTTGGATGCGGGAAATCGGGGGAAGGGCGGGGAAAAAGCCGGGGGAATTCAGGAGGGGCTGCGCGCGAAGTTGCCCGCGCCGTGGGATTCGCCGGGCAGCTCGGCGCCGTGCGAGCGGATCGCGGCGATCAGTTCGGCCGGCGTGATTTCGTAGCGCACTTCACGATGGATGCCGGGCTTGCGCTCGTCGACCTCGATCAGCAGCACGCTTTTACCGTCCTCGGTGGCCTCGAGACGCAGCGAGCGCAGCTCGCGGCCGTCGGCCGAATCCAGTTCGGTCAGGAGGGTCATCGCCCCGGAAGCACCGGTAGTGCGCATCGAACAGGTCCTCGTATCGTGTCAATGGAAGATGTCGTGCTGCGAACTGCTTGAACGCAGTGTAACGCGAACCGGCCATTCGCAACCAGAATTTCAAGCCGTGCAACGGCGTGAAAGCGCCGGCTGGTATGACATATCGGCTTCACACGGGCCGCTTTCGACGAGGCGCGGCGGGCGAGCCGGCGCGACGGAAAATCGATGCGGATCCGGCGCTGCCCGAGGCGCGGTCCGCGCGGGATCGGGCCGCGCTCGCGGCCCTCATCCTTGCGACGAATGCACCGGGCGCGCCCGGCGACGGTCGCCGCCGAGCTTGCGCCGGCGCCGTGCTCAGACCAGCCCGGTGGCGTAGTAGACGCCGATCACGAAGAACACCGCGAGCGTCTTGATCACCGTGACGGCGAAGATGTCGCGATACGACTCGCGGTGCGTCAGGCCGGTGACCGCCAGCAGCGTGATCACCGCGCCGTTGTGCGGCAGCGTATCCATGCCGCCGCTGGCCATCGCCACCACGCGATGCAGCACTTCCATCGGGATCTGCGCGGCCTGGGCGCCCTTGATGAACAGGTCCGACATGGCTGCCAGCGCGATGCTCATGCCGCCCGAGGCGGAGCCGGTGATGCCCGCCAGCGAGCTGACCGAGACGGCCGCGTTGACCAGCGGATTCGGGATGCTCTTGAGCGCGTCGCTCACCACCAGGAAGCCGGGCAGCGCCGCGATCACGCCGCCGAAGCCGTATTCGGAGGCGGTGTTCATGGCCGCCAGCAGGGCGCCGCCGACCGCCACCTTGGTGCCGCTCGCGAACTTCGCGCTGACGCGCTTGAAGGCGGTGATCACCACCAGCAGGATGCCGAGCAGCAGCGCGGCCTCGACCGACCAGATCGCCACCAGCGACTTGATCGGCGTGGCGATCGGCGCGTGCAGGCCGGGCAGCACCTCGGGCGGCACCGTGTAGCTGGCGTCGCCATACCATTGCGGAATCCACTTGGTGAGCGCGAAGTTCGCCACGCCCACCAGCACCAGCGGCGCGATCGCCAGCACCGGGTTGGGCAGCGAGCTGGTCTCGACGCGCTCCGGCTCGTTGACCAGCGAGGTGCCGTAACCCTCGCCCTTGGCCATTGCCGAGCGGCGGCGCCATTCCAGGTAGCTCAGGCCGACGATGATGATGAACACCGAGCCGATCGTGCCGAGCGCCGGCGCGGCCCAGGCGGTGGTCTTGAAGAAGGTGGTGGGGATGATGTTCTGGATCTGCGGCGTGCCCGGCAGCGAATCCATCGTGAACGAGAAGGCGCCGAGCGCGATCGCGCCGGGCATCAGCCGCTTCGGGATATTGCTCTGGCGATACAGCTCGGCCGCGAACGGGTAGACGGCGAACACCACCACGAACAGCGAGACGCCGCCATAGGTGAGCAGCGCGCAGACCGCGACGATCACCGCATTGGCGCGCGAGCGGCCGATGTAGCGGATCGCGGCGGCGACGATCGCCTCCGAGAAGCCCGACAGCTCGATTACCTTGCCGAACACGGCGCCGAGCAGGAACACCGGGAAATAGAGTTTGACGAAGCCGACCATCTTGTCCATGAAGATGCCGGAGAAGACGGGCGCGACGGCGGCGGGATCGGTCAGCAGCACGGCGCCGAGGGCGGCGACGGGCGCGAACAGGATCACGCTGTAGCCGCGATAGGCGGCGAACATCAGGAACGCCAGGGCGGCGAGGACGATGATGAAGGACAAGTGAGTCTCCTGATTGTTTGATTCTGATTCTGTCGATGCGGTTGCCCGTGCGTGGGGCGCCGCAGTGGTGCAGTTTCCGTGCCAACGCCCTTGCCGACTGGGCGCCGGCGGGCTGGTGCCGGCTTGGCCGGCCGCCGCCGATCGATTCTACTCAAGCCGTCCCGGTTTCGAGACGAAATGCCGGTTGGCCTGTCGCCCGATTCCGACAAAACCCGAGGAAAAGCCCGCCGGGCCTTTATTGGCGGCCATCTCTTTGGTGAGACAATCCGTCCCGATTCGGAGACGATGCTTAATTATCCGAAGATAAATCGGAGACGACGACACCATGATGAACGACTGGTCGAACCTGCCGGCGGGTTACGGCGACGTGCTCACGCGCGCGGCCGAATCGCTGTTCCGCACCTTCGAGCATTCGAGCGCCGGCACCCTGATCGTCGATCGCGACGCGCGCGTGGTCTGGATCAATTCGCGTTATGCCGCGCGTTTCGGTTTCGCCGATCCCAGGACGGCGATCGGGCTCGACTGCGAGGCGGTGATCCCGCACAGCCTGATGCGCGAGGTGGTCGCCACCGGGCGGCCGATCCTGCTCGACATCATGGAGACTGGCCGCGAACCGCTGGTGGTCACGCGCCTGCCGCTGGTCGACGAGGCCGGCGAGACGGTCGGCGCGATCGGCTTCGCGCTGTTCGACGAACTGAAGACGCTGACGCCGCTGTTCGCGCGCTACATGCAGGTGCAACAGGACCTGCTGGCCGCGCAGCGCTCGCTGGCGCAGGCGCGCCGCCCCAAGTACACCTTCGCGAGCTTCGTCGGCACCAGCGCGGCCAGCCTGGAAACCAAGCGCCAGGCGCGGCGCGCGGCGCTGGTCGACGCGCCGGTGCTGCTGCTCGGCGAAACCGGTACCGGCAAGGAGCTGCTGGCGCACGCGATCCATGCCGCCTCGGCGCGCGCGGCCCGGCCGCTGGTCACCGTCAACGTGGCCGCGATCCCCGATGCGCTGCTGGAAACCGAGTTCTTCGGCGCCGCGCCGGGGGCCTACACCGGCGCCGATCGCAAGGGGCGGGTCGGCAAGTTCGAGCTGGCCGACGGCGGCTCGCTGCTGCTCGACGAGATTGGCGACATGCCGCTGCCGTTGCAGGGCAAGCTGTTGCGCGTGCTGCAGGACAAGGAGTTCGAGCCGGTCGGCTCGAACCGCATCGTGCGCGCCGACGTGCGCATCATCGCGGCGACCTCGGCCGACCTGCCGGCGCTGGTCGCCGCCGGGCGCTTCCGCGCCGATCTCTATTACCGGCTGAACGTCCTCACGCTGAACCTGCCGCCGCTGCGCGAGCGCGCCTCCGATATCGAGGCGCTGGTCTACACCATGCTCGAGGAGCTGGCCGCGCAACACGGCCATGCCGCGCACTGCACGCTGACCGCCGACGCGCTGCGCCTGCTCGCCGCGCATGCCTGGCCCGGCAACGTGCGCGAGTTGCGCAACACGCTGGAGCGGGCGCTGATGTTGTCGGACAGCGCGGTGATCGACGCGCGCGTGCTGGCGCCCTTCGTCGGCATCGCCCTGCCGGCCGGGGCGGCTGGGCCGGCGAGCGGCGGTTTGCCGGAGGAGCCGGGCGGGATGCGCGAGGCGCGTGCCTTCGCGCTCGACGCCGGCGGACCTGACGCGGGGGATGCCGCCCTGGCCGATCGGGCGCCGAGCGCGATGGTTGCGCCGGCAACGGTTTCCTATGCAACGGCCTTCGCCGGCTGGGAGCGCCGCTTTTTGAGCGAGGCGCTGGCGGCCAGCGGCGGCCGCGTCGCCGAGGCGGCCGCGCGGATCGGCATCGGCCGCGCGACGCTCTACAAGAAGATCGCCGCGCTCGGCCTCGACGCCTGAAGATCGACTCGGCGGCTATCGATATGGCGAAATGATGCGCGCGACAATCCTGATTACGGAATATTCCTCATTGCCGGCATTCCTTGCGCCGCATGTGTCATATCCGCGTGTTATTGACGCTTCGATAACAATCCGATACGGACCTGTATGTCAGACGAATAAGATTTTCTACACAATTACGATTGAAAATTAATCAATCGCAGTGCAGCATCCCGGCAATGTCGGCGGGCATATCGATATGAATACTTCGTTGAACTGCCGAATGCGCGAGTCGGCGCGACGCGCGCGAGCTTCCGCCTTGCCGCCAGCGGCGGCGGGGCTCGCCGGCCGAGCCGCGATGCGAGGGACGGCGAGCCGAAGGCCGGTGCGACTCGCGCCGTCGCCGGCGGCGTGCCGGCAAGCGCCGATTGAACCCGGGCGGCACGCGTGGGTCAGAGTCGAATCGAGACTGAAACAATCCCGAAAGGGTGGACGGCGCATAGCCGTCGCCTCGTGATGTCGCGAGCCGGCCCGGCTATTTCCCGTATAGCGGGCGAAGCCGGTTTTTATCGCGACTCGAATTGACTTTCGAGCGGGACGGCATGGCATACTCGCGTCGTCCCAAAAGCATACAGACCGGAACCCTCCATGACATATCGACTGGCGAAGGCGCGTTCGTCGCGCAAGCCTGCCGTCCGACTGGCATTGACGATTGCCCTGTTCGCAAGCCTCGCCGGATGCGGTGGCGGCGCGCCGTTGTTTACGCCGGATGGACGCGCCACCACCCAGGTGCAATGTCCGGAAGGCGGCCCCTGGGATACCTGCTTCCAGAATGCGCGCGGCATTTGCGGCGGCGAGTTCGACACGATCCAGCAATCGGTCAACAACGGCACCCGCAGCCTGCTGTTCGCCTGCCGCTCGAATCGCGCCAATTGAGCGGAGCCGTTTGCGGGACGAGCGCGGCGCGCGAAAAAAAATGAACCCCGCTTGAATTGATTTCTATACTGTCCAAATAACCATTCAGGAGTCGGATTCGATATGGCGACCTATAGGCAACTGACGGCCCAGCTCGAGAAGCTGCAGCAGAAAATCGACAAGGAGCGCGAAAAGGCCATCACCGACGCGATTGCCGATATCAAGGCGAAAATCGCGGAATACGACATCACGCCCGAAGAGCTCGGTTTCCGCAGCGTCGGCGCCGCCGCGAAACCGAAAAAGCCGCTGCCGCCGAAATACCTGAATCCGAAGACGGGCGAGACCTGGAGCGGCCGCGGCCGTGCCCCGGCCTGGCTGGGCAAGAATCGCAACCGTTTCCTGATCAAGGACTGATCCCGGAAAGTCTCACCTTTGGCGCCTTCTGCAACGGTGCGAATCGACTGCGTGTCGTTCGCACCGTTTTGTTTTGGGGAAAATGCGCGAGTGTGGAACATTTTGCTAATTATGTTTCCCAGTGGCGCCTGAACTTGAATCCCCGTGAAATACCCTGGTAAATAAGGGCTTTGGCCTTAATCCGAAGCGAATTCGCGTTTTGGCTCGGGCAAGTCCGGGGCAATTCGGTCGTCGCGCCGAACGCGGTTTCGCGGCGCCGGGATGGCCGATCGGCATGAGAATGGCGGCCGCTCCCGGATCTCCTCACCCTCGCTCCCGAACCGTCTCACCTTCGCTCCCGAAAAACCTCACCTTTGCGAGCGCGAGCCCGGGAAGGCATCAGGCAAGGCGCGCGGCGGCCCGCCCGGCGCGGCCTCGATCCGGCTCGCAAGGGGCCGCGCCGGCCGGCGCCCGAGCTATAGGCAGGCCCCCGGCCTTCCCCTATGCTACGGCTCACCGTCGCGTCATACGCGGCATGCCTTGGGGAGACGCCGTGACCGTCCGCAATCTCGATGCCTTGTTCCGACCGAAGTCCGTCGCGGTGGTGGGCGCGTCCCGCCGCGCCGGCAGCATCGGCGCGATCGTCTGGGGCCGCGTGCTCGACGGCGGCTTCGCCGGCCCCGCCTGGCCCGTCAATCCCAAGTACGACGAACTGAATGGGCAACGCGTGTTCGCGCGCGTCTCGCAACTGCCCGAGGCGCCTTCGCTGGCGATCGTCTGCACGCCGCCGGCCACCTGGCCCGGCATCGTCAAGCAGCTCGGCGCGCGGGGCGCGCGCGGCGCGATCCTGGTCGGCGAGGCACGCACGGCCGCCGCGCGCGCCTCGGTCGAGCGCGCGCTGGAGGCGGCCCGGCCGCACCTGCTGCGCGTGGTCGGTCCCGGCAGCCTCGGCGTGATCACGCCGCACCTGAACGCGCATTTCGGCGCGCCCGCCTATCGCGTGAATGCCGGCGGCGTGGCCTGGGTCTCGCAATCGAACGCGCTCACCAATGCCGCGCTCGGCTGGGCGCACGCGCGCGGCCTCGGCTTCTCGCACGCGGTGGCGCTCGGCGACGAGGCCGACGTCGACGCGGGCGACGTGCTCGACTACCTGGCCAGCGATCCCGGCACGCGCGCGATCCTGCTCGAACTCGACAGCGTGAAATCGGCGCGCAAGTTCATGTCGGCGGCGCGGGCGGCGGCGCGCAACAAGCCGGTGCTGGCGCTGCGCACCGGGCGCGCCGATCCGGGCGACGCGCTCTACACGGCCGCCTTCCAGCGGGCCGGCATGGTGCGCGTCGAGGCGCTCGACGACCTGCTCGACGAGGTCGAGACGCTCGGCGTCGGCCGCATCGCGAACAGCAATGCAGCCACCGTGATCACCAGCGATGCCGGCGTGGCGAAGCTCGCCGTCGACGCGCTCGGCGCGGCCGGCGATCTGCGCCTGGCGCCGTGGCCGGCCGCGGCCACCGAGGCGCTC
>NZ_VWWC01000124.1:0-22550 GCF_011753175.1 Burkholderia sp. Cy-637
CGCCGACGCGCAGCCGCTGGCCATCGCGCGCGCGGCGGCCGTCAGCGCATTTCGCGCCGGCGCGCCGGTCCATGAGGCGATCGCGCTCGGCGTCGATCTGGTCTCGGTGCGGGGGCGCGTCACCGACGAACACAGCCTGTCGACTTACGCCGCGGCCGGCTCGGCGGCCGGCCTGCTGCATCGCTCGGGCGCCACGCCCGAGGCGGCCAGCGAAGCCGCGCGCTCGCTGATCCGGATGGCCGAGATCATGCCGTCCGGGCAAGTGGCGACGGCCGCCGTCGATCCGCTGGGCCTGCCCGCCGGCCCGCAACGCCGGCACGGCATCCTGAACCTGGCCTATCGCGACGCGGCCGCCGGCCTGGGCGCCATGAAGACCCGGGTCGACCGGATGGATCGCAGCGCGCATGGCGCGGACCTCAGCGCGCTGACGGCGGCGGCCCGGCAACTGTTCGTCGAAAAGGGCTACACCGCGGCCGAGTTGCCCGCCATCGCCGCCGAGAAGGCCCGCCAGCAGCGGGCAAAACTGGATGATCGCGCCGACCAGGCCGAGGCGGTGGCCGACGAGGCCCATCTCGCCGTGCTGGCGGCCAGCGCCGAGCCCGCCAAGCTCGAACCGACACTTCCGCGAAGCGGCGGCTGGTCGGCGGCATCGCTGCTGGCCCCGCTGCGCGGCGGCGGCGCCCAGGCGGCCAACCCGAACGCACCAGCGCTGACGCTGGCACGCGCCACCCTCGATCGCGCGCAACAGCGGCACGCGCTGGCCTCGCAGGGCGCCGCCGCGGCGCGCCACGATGCCGATCAGGCCGGCGGCGAGCATGGCGAACGGCTCGAGCTGGCGGTGAGCGTGCTGTGCGCGGCTCATCGCGCCGCGCCCGACAACCAGCATGCCGCGATGGTGGCCGCGCGCGTGGCGTGCGAAACCTTCCGTGCGCCCGGCGATGCGCCGCGCGCGCGCTTCGCCGCCGATACGGCCCATCTCGCGCTGCTGGCCGGCGCCCCGGAGAGCGATGCGATCGCGATCGCGCACCTGGCCGCCGAATCCCATGACGCCGCCGCTCCCGCCGGCTACAGCGCCGACGACCTGCGCGCGCTCCAGGTCGCCCACGTACAGGTGGCGAGCCCCGGCGGCGCGACACCGCTCGACGAGGCAGGCTCCCGCGCGCGCTCGCTCGCGGCCACCGCGGCCGTGGACCTGCTCGCGCAAGCGAATCCCGATCACCAGACGGCATCGCGGCTCATGGGCAGCCTGGTGTCCGGCACCCGGCCCGCTCCCGAACGTCCGGCCACGGCCACTGCCCCGCTGTTCCTGCATGCCGACGCGACCGCGGCGAAATCGCCCGCTCCGTCCCTGCCCGCCATTCCCGAGCATTACGAGCCGGTCGCCTCGACGCTCAGCGGCGAGCATGCCCCGCTGGTGAAGGACTGGGGGCACGCCAAGATTCGCGAGGTCCGGAACCATGGCTTCCATGCCGCCGACGGCAATGCCAAGACCACCTACCTGATCGAGATGCCTGGGCCCAAAGGCAAGGTCTGGACGGAATTCTCGTGGTCGCCCAACTCGAACCAGCTCTATGGCGAGATCGACGTCAAGCCGAGGAATGCCCGCGACGGGGAGCAAGCCGGTCACGGCAAGGTACTGGTTGCCTATAACGGCACGACGGGCGAATGGGAATCGTTCGAAAAACGCACGCGCGACCTCAAGGAGAAGACGCTCGGCGTGCTCGACGACATGGCGACGCTGCTGGAGTCGCGCGATGTCGGCACCGGTGACTGGGAACTGCCCTACTCGAGCAGTCAGAGCGGTTTCATGCAGAACGTGAAGCATCCGTACCAGACGCAGATCGAGGAGGAAATCCGCCTGTTCGTGCAGGGCCGCCACAGCCAGCCGCAATTCAAGACCCGCATGTCGGACCTGTTCATCAAGATGTCGAAGGACCTGGAAGGCGACCGTAGCCGCAAGAAGGCCATCAT
Organism: Burkholderia sp. Cy-637; assembly: GCF_011753175.1. Taxonomy (NCBI): domain Bacteria; kingdom Pseudomonadati; phylum Pseudomonadota; class Betaproteobacteria; order Burkholderiales; family Burkholderiaceae; genus Burkholderia; species Burkholderia sp. Cy-637. The sequence continues at coordinate 1,972 of NZ_VWWC01000124.1, forward strand.
GCGACATCAGATCGACACGGCGCTGCGATTGTTCTCCGCGGCTGCGGGTGCCAGCCTCGGCAGCGCTCGCGTGGCCGCTTCGTTCTCCTGAGGTGGAGCCGGCGGCCGGGGCGCGGGATGCACCGCGTCGGGACCCGCGAAGGCTTCGCCGCCCCTACACCGACTGCCGCGAAAAAATCCGGATCACCGAATTCAGGTGAGTCAGCATCGCGCGCCGCGCGCCCTTGGCATCGCGCGCCTCCAGCGCGTCGAGGATCGCGCGGTGCTCGACCTCGGAGCGATGCGGCATGTCACGCGGCGTATACAGCTTCTGCAGCCGCTGGAACAAGGGATCGTAGCGATGCGCGAGCATCTGCTTGATCATCATCGCGTAGGCGTCGTTGCCGCTGGCCTCGGCGATGCGGATATGGAACAGCCGGTCGCCCGGATGCGTGGTCGAACCGCTGCGATTGTCCTGCTGATTGCGCAGGAAGGCTTCGCGGATCGCCGCGAGCTGCGCGTCGGACGCATTGAGCGCGGCCAGCTCGGCCGCCTCGGGTTCGATCAGCTTGCGCGCCTGCAACAGGGAAAACGGCGGAATCTCGGCATTGAGATCGAATTCGATGCCCAGCTCGGGATCGACCTCGAGCAGGTTCGAATGCGGCGCCGGCGCGGCCTCGGCGGGCGGCTGCTCGCGCTGCCGCACCGAAACGCCGTCGCCGACACGCACGGAAACCAGCCCGACCACCTCCAGCGCGATCAGCGCCTCGCGCACCGAGGTGCGCGACACGCCGAACTGCACGGCCAGCTCGCGCTCGGGCGGCAGGTAGCTGCCGGGCGGGAAGCTGCCGGATTCGATCATCGCGCGCAATTGATCGGCGATTTGCTGGTAGAGACGGCGATTCTGGATAGGTTGGATCGGCATACGTTCGCTGGCGAGTCGCGTCGGGATCGTGGGCGTTCGCGGCCGCCGCCCCTCGGGCGGCACACGCGAACCAGACGGCGATTCTAATACGTATGCGTCGATCGGCCGACGCGCGCGCTTTCCGGCCTGCGCGCGCGCACGCCTGCCGGGCGCCGGCCAGCGGCCCGCGCGCAGCCGGATCATGGCTCAGGCGATGCGGCTGCCGCGCCAGCCGTACCAGGCCACCACGGCGAAACAGGCGAGCGGCAGCGCGTAGGCGATGCTCACGCCCGAGCCGTCGGCGACGCGCCCCATCGCGTAGGGCATGATCGCCCCGCCGACGATCGACATCACCTGGAACGAGGCGCCGCGCTTGGTCTGCGGGCCGAGATCCTTGACGCCGAGCGCGAAGATGGTCGGGAACATGATCGACATGAAGAAGAACACGCCGATCAGCGCGAGCACCGACAGCACCGGGATGCCGGCCAGCACGATGGCGCAGAGCGCGATGTTGGCGAGCGCGTAGAGCGTCAGCAGCCGGGCCGGCGAGACCTTGCCCATCGCGGCGGTGCTCACGAAGCGCCCGGCCATGAACAGCAGCAGCGCGATCGACAGCATGAAGGAGGCGCGCTGCGCGCTCAGCTCGGGCCAGTGCACGATCGCGTAGTTGATGAAGAAGGCGCCCACGCCCACCTGCGCGGCCACGTAGAAGAACTGCGCGACGATGCCGCCCACGAAGTGCGGACGCGACCAGATCGACTCGCCGGCGGCACGCTGCGCGGCCGAGGCCGGGCGGCGGATGTCGGGCATCGGCGTGCGCGCGATCAGCAGCGCGAGCAGCACCACCACGCCGGCGATCGCCACGTAGGTGATGCGCACCGAGCCGAGCCCCTCGGCGGCGGCCTGGCTGGCCGCGCCCGAGGGGAAGAAGAAGGCGCCGCCGATCAGCGGCCCGAGGAAGCTGCCCAGGCCGTTGAAGGATTGCGAGAGGTTCAGGCGCCGCTCGGCCGTCTCGGGCGTGCCGAGTTCGGTCACGTAGGGATTCGCGGCGGTTTCCAGGCAGCCGAGGCCGGAGGCGATCACGAACAGCGCGAACAGGAAGAACGGGAAGCTCGCCACGCCCGAGGCCGGGATGAACAGCAGCGCGCCGATCGCGTAGAGCGTGAGCCCCAGCAGGATGCCGCGCTTGTAGCCGAAGCGCTCCATCAGCAGCGCGGCCGGGATCGCCATCACGAAATAAGCCCCGAAATAGGCGCCCTGCAGCAGGCCCGATTGCGCCTTGCTGACGTGCAGCACGTCCTGGAAATGCTTGTTCAGCACGTCGAGCAAGCCATATGAGAGCCCCCACATGAAAAAGAGGCTGGTCACCAGAATGAACGCGGTGCGCCAGTCGCGCGAGCGTTGCGCCGTGCCGACCGGCGTGATGCCGGCTTCCGATACCTGTTGCATGAATCCTGTCTCCTTCCGTCCCGGTCACGGGCTCGTCTGTTTCTGTTTCCGGTTGCCGTCGCCGGCCCCGCTCACTGCCCGCCGAGATCGAAGATGCGCGCCATCGGCGCCCACTTCACCCCGGCCGGCGTCCATGGCGTGGGCTGCTGGAAGGTGCTCATCAGCGTCTCCCACTCCACCACCTTCGGATCGGCGAGACTCGCCGCCGCCATGCGCGCGGCGTCGAAGCGCGCGTCGTCCGTTTCCATCACCATCGTCAGGCGGTTGCCGATCCGCCAGATCTCCATCGAGCTCACGCCCTGCCCACGCAAGTGCGCGGCAATCTCCGGCCAGATCCGCTCGTGATGCGCCTCGTAGCGCGCGATCGATTCGGGGTCGTCTCTCAGGTCCAGCGCCAGGCATTGCCGCATCGTCGTGTCTCCGTTGTGTTTTTTCGAGGGTCGATCGGCGCGCGGGCCTCAGCCCAGCGCGCGGTCCAGGTGCGTGTAGCCGCCGTCGACGAACAGCCATTGGCCGGTCGTGTGCGAGGCGCGCTCCGACAGCAGGAACACGGCCGTCGAGGCGATCTCCTCGGGCGTGGTCATGCGCTTGCCGAAGGGGATGCGCTGCGTGATCGCGGCCAGTTTCGCCCCGGGATCGTCGAAGCTGGCGAGCCAGGATTCGTAGAGCGGCGTCATCACCTCGGCCGGGATCACGGCGTTCACGCGCACGCCGTCGCCGGCCAGCGAGGCGGCCCATTCGCGCGTGAGCGACAGCACCGCGCCCTTCGCGGCGCAATAGCCGCTGGTGCCGCCCTGCCCGGTCAGCGCCGTCTTCGACGAGACGTTGACGATCGCGCCGCGGCTGGCCTTCAGGTGCGGCTCGCAGTGATGCGCCATCGCGTAGTAGTGCAGCAGATTGCGTTCGAGCGAGGCGACGAAGGCCGCGCGGCCCGCGCCCAGGCCGACGCCGTCGTTGACGCCGGCGTTGTTGACCAGCCCGTCGATGCGGCCGAATTCGGCGATCGCGCTATCGACGGCGGCCTGGCATTGCGCGTCGTCGAGCAGGTCGGTGCGCAGCAAGCGCGTGCGGGGCTGCTGGTCGCGCAGTTGCGAGGCGAAGGCATCGTCGGGCGCATTGCGGTCGAGCACCACCGGAATCGCGCCTTCGGCCGCCAATGCGCGCGTGATCGCGCCGCCGATGCCGGCCGCGCCGCCCGTGACCAGCACCACCTTGTCTTGCAGATCGAGGTTCATCAGGATTCTCCGTTCGCGTTCGAGCCCTGCCGCTCAGGCGGCTGCATGGGCCACGGCGGCGGCGGGATCGACCGATTCGCCCGACCTGGCCGTCTCGCCGCGAAAGCGATAACGCTCCAGCGATTCGGGTTTCATCTCGATCGAGAAGCCGGGCGCGCTCGGCGGCATGTAGGCCGCGTCGCGCACCACGCAGGGCTCGACGAAATGCTCGTGAAGATGGTCGACGTACTCGATCACGCGGCCCTCGCGCGTGCCGGCGATGCAGACGTAATCGATCATCGACAGATGCTGCACGTATTCGCACAGGCCCACGCCGCCCGCGTGCGGGCACACCGGCAAGCCGTATTTCGCGGCCATCAGCATCACGGCCAGGATCTCGTTGACGCCGCCGAGGCGGCAGGCGTCGATCTGCACCACGTCGATCGCGCCGCGCATGATGAACTGCTTGAACAGCACGCGGTTCTGGCACATCTCGCCGGTGGCCACCTGCACCGGGCCGATCGCCTCGCGGATCTTGCGATGGCCTTCCACGTCGTCGGGGCTGGTGGGTTCCTCGATGAACCAGGGCTTGGCGAAGGCCAGCTCGCGCACCCAGTCGATCGCCTCGTCCACTTCCCATACCTGGTTGGCGTCGATCATCAGCTTGCGATCGGGGCCGATCACCTCGCGCGCAATGCTCACGCGGCGGATGTCGTCCTCCAGGTTCGCGCCCACCTTCAGCTTCACGTGATCGAAGCCGGCGTCGATCGCCTCGCGGCAGAGCCGGCGCAGCTTGTCGTCGCTGTAGCCGAGCCAGCCGGCCGAGGTGGTGTAGCACGGGTAGCCCTCGCGTTCGAGCGTGGCGATTCGCTCGGCCTTGCCGGGCGCCTGCTTGCGCAGCAGTTCCAGCGCGTCCGACTCGCTCAGGCAGTCGCCGAGATAGCGGAAGTCGATGGTGCGCACCAATTGTTCCGGCGTCATGTCGGCCACCAGGCGCCACAAGGGCTTGCCTTCGGCCTTGGCCCACAGGTCCCAGGCGGCGTTGACCACCGCGCCGGTGGCCAGGTGGATGGCGCCCTTGTCCGGGCCGATCCAGCGCAACTGGCTGTCGGAGGTCACGTGGCGCCAGAAGCGGCCCATGTCCTCGCGGATCCAGTCCAGGTCGAGGCCCACCACCAGGTGGCGCATCGCCTCGATGGCCGCGCAGCAGATCTCGTTGCCGCGGCCGATCGTGAAGGTCAGCCCGTGCCCTTCCAGGCCGTCGCGATCGGTTTCGAGGATCACGTAGGCAGCCGAGTAATCGGGATCGGGGTTCATCGCGTCGGAACCGTCGAGCTTCTGCGAGGTCGGAAAACGCACGTCGAGGACGCGCATCGAACGAATGATCGTCATGGTCGTATGTCGTGAATCGTGATTCGAGTGGCGGATGAGTTTGGCGCCATTGGCTCAAAGGATCAATGGTCCAACCAATTGGTCTCAATGATACGAGCTTCGGCCAGCCTCGTCACGCCGTGACTCCTCCGGGTTTTCCCGATGACGGGCCGGCATCGTGCCGGCCCGCGCCGCCTGCCCCGGCCTTCAGTCGATGCGGTAGAAACGGCGGGCATTGCCGCCGAACACGTCGGCCAGCGCCTCGGCGCCGAACCAGCGCGCGCAGGCCCGCTCGCAGGCGGCGAACCAATCCTCGTAGCCGCCATGCGAGGCCGCCAGGCGCAGCACCGGCCAGTCGCTGCCCCACATCAGGCGGCGCGGCCCGAACAGCGTCGCCACGGCCTCGATGTAAGGCGCCACGCCGCTGTCGTCGCTGCCCTCGCCGGCCTCGGTCCACAGGCCCGAAAGCTTGCAGCTCACATTGGGCAGCGCCGCCAGGCGCGCCATCGCGCTGCGCCACGGCTCCAGCCGGCCGCTGGCGATCGGCGGCTTCGCGGCGTGGTCGATCACGATCGGCAGCGCCGCGTGACGCGTGGCGAAGGCATGCAGCGCATCGAGCTGCGGCGGCAGCACCAGCGCATCGAACACCAGCGCGTGCTCGCGCAGCGCATCGACCGCGGGCGCGAGCGCCTCGTCGTCGATCCAGCGATCGTCCAGCGCCTGCAGCATCGGCCGCACGCCACGGAATTTCGGCTCGGCCGCGAACGCCGCGATCCGCTGCGGCGCGTCGGCTGCCTTCATGTCCACCCAGCCCACCACCGCCTTCACGCTCGGCGTCGCGCTCGCGAGCGCGAGCAGGTAGCGCGTGTCGTCGAGCGTGGGCAGCGACTGCACGAGCACGGTGCCGTCGATCTCCGTCGCGCGCAGATGCGGCGCGAGATCCTCGGGGCCGAAATCACGATGGATCGCGGCGAGGCTCGGCGGCGGCCATTCGCCCTCGCGCGCGGCCATGAGCCAGTAATGCTGGTGGGCGTCGATTCTCGAACTCATCGAGCGGTTCCTTTGCCTGTTCAAATTTGGTTGCACACACAACTTTCCGTGCTTGCCTGGCCCGGCGCCATCCCGAGCGTCGCGGCTGCTTGCACACACCGACGACATCGGACCAATGGTCCAGCCAATCACGCGACCTTCGACGACTTGCCTCGCCAGCGCCATCGGGGCTAACCCGCAGCCGGGCCGGCATCGCTTCATGCCGATTTTCGATCGGCATATTTTTCATTCGAGTAAATCGAAACGGCAATAAATTCACCTACAGATTTTTCAACAAACCTCTTGTTCCATTACAAAAAATTACGTTGTATATTCACTCGCGGATTGCTTGTCAGGTTCCGGTATCGAGAGCGTCGGCAAACTGTCCGAATTTGTACCGCCCGGGTAATCGTTCGAATCCCGGGCCATGAAAAAGGCCAACGGCGAGAATCGCGCGCAAGTCCAGTATTTGCGCGGCGCAGCACGTGGCCAGCTTGAGCAAGCGCGTACAAACCCATGCCGCAGAGCATGGTTTGTTTCCTATTCGTTTATAAACAACAGGGCCTTCGGACATGCACGCCTTCACATAATTCCGCGCAAGTCTTTCCGGTAATTCATTCAAAACAGCCAGCCATTTCATTTCGCTGCGAAAAATCGGCGAGGGCCTACTATTGCCCACCGATTTCGACGCGCGATTAACCGTTCATTTCACCCTCGAAGGAATCGGCATGAGGATCACACTGCGTCAATTCCGGTATCTGCCGCTCGTCAGCGCCGTCGCGCTGGCACTCGCCGCCTGTGGCGGCGACGACGGCGGCTCCGGCTCGCCCGTCTCGTTCGGCGCCGCCGCGAACAACCAGACCAGCAATGCCGCGCCGGCACCGGCCGTGGATCGCAGCACCAAGCCTGTCGAAATGCCCGATACGGTGGTGCCGGTCAACTACAAGCTCTGGTTCCGCCCGAACGATGCCCTGAACCAGTTCCAGGGCCGCGCCGACGTCGAGATCAACGTGCTGAAGCCGGTCAACGCGATCGTGGTGGCCGCGCACCGTCTGCAGTTCACCAACGGCAAGATCACGCTGCAGCCGGGCAACATCCCGCTGATCGCCACGCCGCAGGGCCAGGGCGACTACGTGCAGTTGCGCCCGGCGAGCGGCACCATCGCGCGCGGCAGCTACTCGCTGCACATGGAATGGCAGGGCATCATCAACTTCGACTCGCACGGCGATCCGGCCCAGGGCACGGTCGGCAGTTGCGACAACGATCCTTATCCGGGCTGCTCGGCGGCCGAAGGCATGTTCCGCGTCGACCTGGTCGCCACCGACGGCACCACCAGCGGCGCGGTGCTCACGCAGGGCGAATCGGACCTGTCGCGCCAATGGTTCCCGGGCTGGGACGAGCCGGCGTTCCGTCCGACCTACGAGCTGTCGGCCGAGGTGCCGCAATCCTGGAAGGTGGTGTCGAACGCGGCGGAGAAGCCCGCGGCCAACATCGGCGCCGGCTACAAGCTGGTCTCCTTCGAGAAGACCCCGCCGATGCCGTCCTACCTGGTGTTCTTCGGCGGCGGCAAGTTCGACACGCTCGAGGACGACTTCACCAGCCCGCTGCCCGACGGCCGCGGCATGCACCTGCGGATCTTCACGCCGCCGGGCATGAGCGAGTGGGCCAAGCCGGCGATGCAGGAAACCAAGCAGGCGCTCGACTACTACTACCGCTACACCGGCATTCCGCTGCCGCTGACGAAGTTCGACACGGTAGCCGCCAACGACAAGTTCAAGGATCAGAAGGACCTGAACTTCGGCGGCATGGAGAACTGGGGCTCGATTCTGGAATTCGCCGACGACATCCTGCCCAAGCCCGGCACGCCGATGTCGAACTACGGCCTGACGGTGCTGACGCACGAGGCCGCGCACCAATGGTTCGGCGACCTGGTCACGCTCGACTGGTGGGATGACGTCTGGCTCAACGAATCCTTCGCGACCTACTTCGAGACGCGCACCAAGATCCAGTTCCATCCCGAGGTCTTCAACTGGGTGCAGGACATCAACGACAAGGCTCGCGTGATTCGCTCCGACATCGGACCGAAGGCCTTCCCGGTGCAGCCGAACTTCAATGCCTTCGGCTCGAACGACTTCGTGATCAATGCCGGCACCTTCGTCTACAACAAGGGCGGCCATGTGCTGAAGATGCTCGAGGGTTATCTCGGCGACGAAGTGATGCGCAAGGGCCTGCAGGAGTACTTGAACAAGTACGCGCTCGGCAATAGCACGCCGCAGCGGCTGTGGGATGCCTTGTCGGATGCGAGCGGCCAGAAGGTGGGCCCGATCGGCGACAGCTTCGTGCGCCAGACCGGCGTGCCGCTGCTCTCGCTCGACACGCAGTGCGACCTGACCAAGAACGAGAACATCGTGACGCTGAAACAGTCGCCGTTCCCGAACAAGAACGCCTATCCGGGCACGCAGTGGACCATCCCGGTGACGCTCGCCTATGGTGACGGCCTGATCAAGCGCACCACGCTGTCCTTCGGCGGCACGCAGACCCAGGTCCGCCTGCAAGGCTGTACCCCGGTGCTGGCGAATCCGAGCGGCTTCGACTACTACGTGACGAACTACAGCGACACCGCCTGGAGCGCGCTGCAACCGCAACTGGCACGCACCACCGATCCGGTGCTGCTGGCCAACCTGCGCAACGACACGACCCTGCTCGTCAACAACGGGCTCGCGCCGGCTTCGCGCAGCGCCTCGCTGACGGCGATCAGCCCGCCGGCCGCGATCATGCTGCGTCAGTTGCCGGCCACGGAATCGGTGGTTCGCGAGAGCCAGCCGGTGGTTCGCTTCCACGGCAAGTTCGCCGCTCGCCAGCGCACGCAGTAAGCATCCCGAACCGAGTGCGACGCGCCCAGGCGTGTCGCACCCGCGGTTCACCCGCCGGCGCGCGCCCGTCATTGCAGCAAGGACGGACGTGCGCCGGCATCCCCCTCTTTGTCATTCGCATTCCAAAGCGTTGTCGGTCGCGTGATGCACGCGTATCCCGATGCCGCCGACATCACGACCGCCTCGTCAACCTCACCCTCCCCCTGGTTCGCCGCTACCCGATCGCATCGAATGGGCTTGGGCGAAGCCCCGAACGCGTCCTGCCCGCCAAACTCGCTGAAGTATTCGGAGTTCCCGGCCGGGGTATGGTTATCCCCGACTGGCGCTATCTCCGTAACGAGATAGGATATCCGACAACAAAACGGCAAGCCGACAGTCAGCCGTCCGTAACGGTGCCCGGATGGACGGCGACTGGCGCATCCCGCGAGACCATCGCGGTGAAATGCCCCGTGGGTAAGAAGTATCAGAATGAAGAGTCCCCGGACTCGAGGGGGAGGCGGATCGATACGCGCGCCGCGCCGCGTGGCTGCATCGATTTCACTCCATGTTGTCTGACGACAGATGATTTAAAGCCACAAGCCTGCTGACGTGCCCGTTTCCGCGACGGCCGCGCGCGGCGACACGCCCGTCGCCTGCGCCGCCCGCGGTGCCCGGGTGCGGCCGCGAGCAGCCGTGACCGTCCACCCGGACGTCGTCGCGCGACCTCGCTCGCGCCGGCCGACCGGCCGACCCGCCGACCCGCCGACTGGCCGATGAAAAGGAGATGCCTCGATGCACTGACGATTCGCCCCGCTTCCCGCTGCCTCGCTGTCCTGATCATTCCAATGGAGACACCATGTTTTCGATAAAACAAACACGATCCGCCCTCGCCGTCAGCACTGCCCTCGCCGCCCTCTTGCTCGCCGCCTGCGGCGGGGAAACCAGCACCCCGCCCAGCGCCGGCTCGCCGGGCACGCCGGGCAATCCCGGCACGCCGTCGACGCTGGCCAGTTCCTTGCAGGGCATCGTCTACGGCACCGCCACCACGGCGGTGCCGAGCGGCGCGAACATCCCGATCACGATGATGGGCCAGATGCGCGCGTTGTTCGACAAGATCAAGGCGGCGCCCGATTTCACGCAAGTGGTGATGGACCTCGGCGACGGCAGCCCGGTGCACGTGCTCGATACCAACACCGGCGACAAGTTCCTGCCGGGCAAGCTCGCGCTGGGCCTGTCGTGGATCCTGATCGACATGAAGTCGAAGAACGATCCGCAGTACGCGGACTATCTCGCGACCTACCAGAAGGTGACGTCGGCGATGATCCAGGGCACGCACGGTACGGATTACCTGTATGCGAACACGTCGTGGGGCGAGTATTACTACCTGGTTGCACTCAACAACTTCCAGGCGCACGGCATGCTCAACGAGGTGTTCAGCGATTCGATGCTGGCCACGCTGCAGCAGCGCCTGCTGTTCTGCGACATGTTCGGGCCGGACGCGAGCGGCAAGACCAATACCTGCCCGGCGGCCGGCACGCCGATCGACATCGCCTCGCTGAACACGGCACAGAACTACTACGCGGTGTCCTATGGCATCGCCGGCCTGCGCCAGAAGCTCGGCTGGAGCAGCCCAGGCTTCTCGTCGAAGACGGACGCGACGGTCGCCACCATGAATGCACGCGACGCCCTGCTCTACACGCTGACCAACCACATCCGCAACGACTCCTCCGGCGGCTTCTCCGACGAGGCCTCGAACACCAGCAAGACCTATTACGACCAGGCGCGTTTCGACCGCTACAGCACGCTGCTGATCGGCGAGGTGACCGAGCGCACCTTCGAGATGGGCAACGAGGCGAATCTCACGCCCGAGCTGAAGGGCTATCTGCGCAAGTCGGTCGACCTGATCCTGCCGCAGTTGAACACCGACGGCCAGGGCTTCAACTATGGCCGCTCGATCGGCCCTTACGGCGATTCGGCCTTCATGGAGGTGCTGACGGCCGCCGCCAACGCGGGCGTGCTGACCGACGACGAGAAGAAGGTCGCCTATACCTTCATCTATCGCGCCGCGCTGCGCTTCGAGAACTTCTGGTACGACCCGACGCTGCCGACGCCCTCGGTCAACATGTGGGTCAAGGGACGCGGCACCGATACGTATCGCGGCAAGCCGCGCGTGATGGGCGAGAACTTCAGCCTGCTGCACCAGTACATGTATGTGAACGCCTGGTGGAACAAGCTCGGCTTCGGCAGCACCGCGCCGCTCACCGACACGCAGTTCCAGTCGTGGCTCGATACCACCCAGCCGCATTACAAGCTGACCTGGTACAACCAGCCGACCGACACCGCGCATCCCTATAGCGCGGCGCTGGTGACGGTGCGCGACGGCAAGCGCGTGATCAACCTGAACCTGAGCCAGGCGCCCGACTACAACTCGTTCACGCCGTATTACCCGGTGCCGTTCTCGGACAAGCTGATCTACGGCACGACCGACCTCGCCTATGCGCTGCTGATCCCGCAGGTCAGCTACAACGGCAAGACCTACCAGCCGGTGACCTACTACAAGAATCTGAACGTGCAGGAGAGCAACGGCCAGGTGGTCGTGTCCTTCGACACGGCCAAGTTCCGGGTCGCCTCGAAGAACGCGGCCGCGTCCACCGATCTCGACCTGCAGACGCATACGGTGGTGACCTTCAGCCATGGCACGATCTCGCGCACCGATACGCTGAGCTCGGGCACGCTGACCGGCAACCTGTCGGTGGAGACCGACTACACGGCGTTCAACGACTTCTCGAACAGCACGGCGAATGCCGATGGCGTGTCGGTGTCCTACTCGAACGGCGCGGCGACCAACTACGCGACCACCGGCTTCGACAACTGCGCGTTGTCGGACTTCAGCACCGCGAACGGCACCACCAACCCGCTCTCGACCACGCCGATCGGGCAGTTGCATTCGAAGTTCGCCTGCACGACGCAAGCGTTCACGCTGGGGACCGGCCAGAGCAAGACGCTGAGCTGGACGCTGAAGTATGCGGATCCGGCCTGATTCGATGTGACCGGTGCGTGTGACCGGTTCGGCCGGCCTCATGCTCGTCGGTAATGAAACGCCCCGCTCCGACATGTTGTCGGGCGGGGCGTTTTTCTGCTTCGTGTCGGGCAGGTAGGTCGGATGACTACCGCACGCTGTTCAACACCGTCGACCGACTATCGGGCTCGGTCATGGAAGTTTGAAATATCGATGTGTGACCTGGTGGATTGTCAGATAGCCCCGGGCCGCAGCTTCAGGCTGTCCAGCAAGGTGTCCCAGGTCTGCAGGGCGCCTGCTTCGTCGACCGGCGATGTGGCTTGCTCGGGAGGTAACGTGGCTCGCGGCGGTGCGCCAAGATGCATCTGTATCGACGTGTGCGGCCGCGCCAGCGTGCTCGGATCTCCCGGCGCCAAAAGATAGAAGCGAAACACCGTGACGTCGCCGTCGCGAAGTTTGAACAACACTTCCTCCGCATCCATTCCCGCCACTTGCCGTTTTCCTTGCCGAAGGATCTGGTAACGGCCCGGCATGCGATTCAACTGCGCACGCAGGTCCGACATGTTTTTCGTAAGGGGGTGTCCTTGGTCCTGCGGGACGGCATCACGCATCTTGATCAGCAGCAGCGCCGGACGACCAGGCAACAATGCGAAGGATTGGCTGACGTCCTCGGGATATTCCGCTTCCCCCGTGATGAGGCCGCTATCGACACAAAAGCCTGCTTCGCGTGGCACGTCCCAGTTGTCTCTTGCCTTGAAGCGACGGAACATGTCTTTATAAATATTCTCGGCTTTATCCAATCCCATTTGCCCGATCGATCCAGTCGTGCGTAGCAACGCGCCATCCAGATAGGCGTAGCCGTCGGACTTGTACGGCATGGCCACTGAATCCGTGGTAGTCATTCGGTATAAAAATACGCGCGATTCCGGCGTCGGCGAATACGCCTCCACCAACCAGGGCAATCCTGTCTCTCGTTTAAAATCGGCAAGATCGACCCGCTGCTTGGTTTGAAGCTCTCTTTCCCTGGTGGCGACCTGATCATGAAAATCTTCCGCCGTGATGTGCTCCGTGGTGACAAGCGCATGGCTGCGGTAGCCATACGCGGCATTGGTGATGGCACTCGACGCTGGTCGCTGGAAGACGAAGCGCCCGATACACCAAGGACGCGTCTTGGAGACAATAGGATTATTCATGATTGATTCGCTCGAAATTGCAATCGAGCAAGCGCACAGGCTCGCCAAAAAACATACAACTCCACTCAAGCCCTTAATGGTTCGCATATGGCAGCTCATGCATCTTTTACGATTTGGATAACGCTATAGAGCAAAGCCCATCGCGTCGCATGATGCTCGTAACTGAACTGATGCTCGTATCCACCCTGAACGAATGCCATCCCCACACCCTCCGCCTTGTCGCCTGTCACTCCTGGCTTCAGACCTCTTGCCTGCGCTTCTGCCGATCTGGCTGGAACGGTTCCATCGCCACGGACCATTCCGTTATTCCGATTCGGCTGCGGCAACATCTTTGTTTTCTGAACGGCAAATGAAATCGTCAGATTTCTACTTTCGATCCGAACACGGATATCACCTTTGCGGGAGTCGGATAGCAAAGTTGCCGTAACAAGCTCTTCCTCGGTGACGTCGCCCGGCAAATCGTCTGCTGTCCAGACAACGGCCCCCCATGTCATCAGCTTCACGTGGGAGTCAGTTTTTTCGAGCAATAAATCGTCAGCACTGTGTTTCATCGGCACATTAGCCGACGCTACTTCGCTGGCAACGCCATCCCCGTACGCCACATAGGTGCTTCCATGGTACCGGTCAGTCAATTCATGCTGACGCAGAATCACCGTGTCGAGCATCTCCCTGTAGTTCGACAGGACAGTTTTTTCAATCTTGGAGTCTTTGAGCCTTGCTTCGACGATGCCTGCCGGATCCAACTGATCTTCAGGCGGATGAGCGCCGTACCACTTGGAGTTCAAATAGATTTCGTTATATGCGTTGCCTTTCTTTTTTGGAAACTGCATCTTGATGTCGCCGTTGATCCGGGAAAAAATCCACCACGGCTTGCCATCGTCGTAGTCCGGCATCGGCAACAACTCGAGCGGCCCCGGCGCATTCGCCGCCACCGCCACGAATTCCGGCGCGTCGCGCCCGAGCAGGCTACCGTTCACGAACCCGTCCATCCCTCCTTCGCTGCCGCCACCGGTACGCAGCCGCTTTGCCGCCACCGGCGCCCCGGTTGCGGGCTGCACGCTGTGAAACACGCCATGCAGCAAATCTTCCGCGCCGTGATGCAAGACAGCGAAGCGGGCCACCAGCCCTCCCATCGAATGAGTCAGCACGATTGCCTTGCCCGTATGATTCTCGGCGCAGATCTCCCTGATCCCCATCAGCCGAGTGATCTCCTTTGTTTGCACGTCGTCGCAATCGAGGCCGTCCACCACGTCACGACCTGAGTCGTCATTCGACTGCAGCCAGTTGTAGCCGATCGCGTAGACGCGATACCGAAACGACGCGAATCGCCTGAACTCCGCCGAATCGGCCGAAATGGCGCCGGGCCCTTCCGTACACGAGCCGTACAAGCTGGGATCCGTGCCGAGGATGGGATGCAGCGCCCAGTTCTTTCCGGATGGATCGCCTTCGGCCCAGGGCCCCTGTAGTTCCCCGAGAAACATCGGGTTGTTCAAATGCGCTTCCAGCCAGAGAAGAATCGAGTGATAGCTCCACCGATGCACCGAGCCCCAGCCTCTGCGCCGCGCCTCGTCCTCGTCGAGGATCGCGCCGCTGCCGACGTCGATCGGCCCCAGCGGCGTCACCGTGGCCGACCGTGGATCGAAGCGCATCTCGCGCGCGGCCGCATTTCGAAACCAGCCCACGATCACACTCAACAGGCCCGCGATCGCGGACCCGATTGTGTCCATGTTCGGCGCGAAGAACACTTCATCGCCGCTGTCCTTGTCGACGAGCAGGGAGCCCATCACGCCCGGCAGGAAAATCACCGGCATGATCGGCCGCGGGTCGCACAGAATCTCCTTGGTTCGCTTGTCGTCCTCGGGTGTCAGCCTCACCGTCGCCACCGACGCGCCATCCGCGGCGGTGCGTGAGGTGAAGCGAACGACATCGTCTTCGGCCGTATCACTCGCGAATTCGATGCCCTTCCCCGATATCGTTTCGTTTTCGCTCATCGTTGGCCGTCGCACCTCTCGCCTGTGGGATTCAATCGGGTTCGTCGCTCCCGCCGTCACGAGCAACCAGCGTGCGGATCGTCAGCGACTCGGCATCATGGCTCTTCTGCACAAGCGTGTATCCGTGTTCGTTTGTCGCGCCACGGAGCGTCGTGCCGTCGGACCTGACGACTTCATAGGAATGGTTCTTAAGCACTTCGCCGGTGATCCGATGGCGCAACACGTGAGGATCGTTGAATGCGGTCTTGGGCAGTTCGTTCATGTGCTCGGGCACCGAACTCGGTCCCTGCCGGCTGAATGACGCGGCCTTGATGGCACGCGGCCCTCGGCTGCCGTCCTCGATGCCGTCGGCGGTGATGCGGATATACGAGCCGCCGCACTTCAGCATGATTTCCGTCTTCGCCTCGATCACCACGCTGCCCCGGTTGCCCTTGATCGAAACGCTGCGATCGCCGTACATGAGGACGTCGTCGGATTGCGCCTGGATCTCCACCTTGCCCTTGGCGGCAAACAGCTTCATCCCCGCCTTCTGCACGAACAGGCTGAGCTTCTCGGCCGCCACCGCGATCAAGGATTTCCCCGTCGCGATGTGGGTGCTTTCGCCACTTACCAGGCTCAGTTGCCGGTCCACGCTGAACTGCCCCGACTGCTGCGTCGAGAGGCCAATGCCCGCGGGGCTTGCCATCATCAGCAGCGGCGTCGAGAAACCGTTGGCGCTTCCACCGCCGCCGCCCGCCGTGCGCCCACCCGAGGTTTCGCCCGGCATCGAATGCAGCACGGCCTTCGCGACCGCTTGCATCGAGTCCTGGCCGGCCGTCAGCGTTTCCGCCCGAGCGCTTGCACTGGCGCTCGACAGCGACTCGACGAGCAAGCCGGTTCGATCGAGTTGTTCGCGCAGATCCCCGAGCGCGAGCTGTTCGTCGTCGTGCGCCACCGGATGTGAATGGAGATAAAGGCCTCGCCTGGCTCGCACCACGCCGAAGTCGTCCGCGTGCAGCATGAATCCCGCACCCAGGTAGCGGCCGCGTGCATTGCCGTCCTGCTCGATCAGATAGCCCTGGTGAAAAAGGCTGTAGCGCTGGCCCGTCAACGTCGTCGCACGCGTGGCGCCCTGGTTCGTCGCATCGTCGTGAACGAAGGCGTTGTAGGCACCGGTGTCGCCGAATCCCCGCGACTTGAAGCCCGATTGCAGCACGTCCGTATGCCATGGCGGACGCGTCAGGCCGCCCGGCAAACGCCCGAGGATGAATGGACGATCGCAATCGCCCTGCCAGTGGCCGACGACGACCCACTCGCCCGCACGCGGAACATGGACCGCCCCGTAATTGCCGCCGGTATCCGCCTGCACGGATAGCAGCGGCGGCGAGGTGGCGTACTGGTTTTCATCATGCCGCCGGTCCCATGGAAAACGAACGCGGACGCGATTCCACTCGTCGGCCCAGGCCTCCTCGTCTTTCGGCGCGACAACCAGGGCGTGCTCGTTCGGCACGGTCGGCTTGGGATGCTCGAGCGGGCTGCGGAATTCGAGCCTGGTCTCCTGCGCCTCGATTTCAACCAGGAAAAATCCCTTCCCGCTGCCGACGGCGGTTGCGCCGTCCTGGTGCCGCGTCCCGTGCAGCGCCCGCGCGTCGGCAAGGGCCGCGTCAAGACCATGAGGCAAGGCGAAAGCCTGCGATCCGATCGGCACGTTGTTTTCGATCGTCCAGCGGATCTCGACCACCACGAACTCGCGTTGCCGCGGATCCGATTCGACGTGTCGAGGATGGCCTTCAAGCGAGAAGCGGCTACCGGCGTCGAGCCAACGGATTCCAGCGACCCCGCGATACCGTCGCGCCTCGGAATCCCAGGCCTCGGCGCGAACCGTCGCGCGCCGAATGCCGGCATCGACGCCGCGATAGCCATACGAGGTTTGCTCGAAGACATCGAGCGGCGCAGCCGGAATCTCGTGGAACGATGTGTGACGCCGCTGCCGTTCCGGATACGAGGTCGCGTTCAATGCGCGGCTCGTCTCGCAGGCGTAGTTCGGCTCCTTGTAGTCGAACGAGCGGGACAGGTAGCCGAGGCTCTGTATCGACTGCATGGCCGACCATTGCGAGAAACCATCCCCCTCTTCGCCGAAGTTGTCATGCAGGTAGTTCGCCGGTTTCGCGCCGGGCAAGGCGCCGATCCGATCGACGATGACAAGCGTCGTATCGGCCTGCGTTTCGGATCCGCGATGCTCCCAGTAGTAGTACCAGCCCTCGTCTTCGAGCAGCCGGCACATGAAGTTCCAGTCCGTCTCGCCTTGCCGGCAATACGACCGGATCCGCGGCTCCCCGGCAAGGCGGAACCGGAAGCGTCCTCGCAACTGCGGGTAGCGATCGAGAACCTCGGAAACGATGTCGACGGCGTCGCGCTCCAGCCAGAGCGCGTCGTCGCGACGATAGCGAAGGAAATGGAGCGCCGACGAGAATTCGATCTGGTAGATCGCGAGGCCACCGTCCATGCCAAGGAAGCCGACGTGATGAACGAAGCCGTGGATGTTCGAATACTCAGCCCGGTTGTCGAACGCATTCCGTTGCCGGATCGACAGCGTCACCGCTTGATGCATCAGCGAGAGCAAGGCGATGTCGGCTCGCGTGGATACGACATCGATCGTGAAGCGATAGTCCCGCCCGATCCGCGACGAGCCAAGCAGGCGGATCGGCACGAGCGTACTCGCGCCCAATGGCGTATGCAGCTTCAGCAGCCTGTCATGCTGCAGCCAACCCCGTTGCATCGATTCGATGAGCGCCCGTTCCGTTTCGTCAGCGCGTCGCCGCTCCGGTGATTGCACCATGTCGTGAATCCTCCCGTCATGTGGCGGAACGACGAGATGGCCTGTCCCGGCCCATATCTCCGATCCGATTGTTTTTCGAAGGCCGTCGCGAAATGAAGCGCCAAAACGCCGCTTCGCGTCCTGTGCGGATACGGTCCTTCATAGCAGCCTTACCGTAGGCAAGCAGCAAGAAAGCTGTCAATTGAACAATCGGGAAATGATGAGAAACGAGCGGCGAATCTTGCCGAAATACGATTTGGAACAAACCAGCCGGCCGAGATACTCGGCGTCGACTTCCCTGAGGGTGGAAAGGACGAGACGAATGGAAAACCTGACGAATCGCCTCGAATTCAACGGCGAACGGTTCACGCGCGGGTTCGGCAGGCTTAACCCCGGCCATTGCCGGCCGTCGCCGATGCCCGCGGCGCGAACCTGCTGCCCGAGGATCTCGAGCACCTGCGTGGAGCGCTCAATGGATGAACGCCCGGCACATCGCTAGCTCGACGTCGCAAGCTCGCGATTCGCATGCACATGGAAGCGGCAAACCTCGCCGAACCCGAGCCGCCGATACACGCCGAGCCCATCGGGCGAAGCCTGCAATGCGGCCCGGCGCACGCCGTCCCGCTCGCGCGCCAGCGTCAGCGCCGCGTGCATCGCGGCCGACGCCAGGCCACGTCGACGCTGGTCCGACGCGGTACTGACATCGAACACATGCGCCACGTCATCGTCGATGTAGAGCGCCGCCGTGCAGACCGCGTGCCCCTCGACTTCGCCGAGATAAAGCTTCAAGGGCTCGCCGCCGTCGAGCCCGAGCGCGGCGACCTGCGCATAGAAAGTCTCGACGCAGGGGTCCGGCGGCACGAACAGCGCGCCGATCAAGCCGGCGAAACGTGCAATATCGTCCCTGCCGCTCGCCTCGCGCAACACGAAACCCTCGGGATACGCCGGCGCCGGCAGCGTATCGAGCTCGGCCAGCATGCCGATGCTGGTCTCGTCGTAGCGGAAACCATGGGCATCGAGCATGCCGGCGATCCCCGCGCTGCCCGCTCCCTCGACGAACCACCAGGCAGCGGGCCGGCGCGCCTCGTTGAACCCGCGCGCGATGGTCTCGACCGTTTCCGCTCGCGCAAAACCCGTTGCATCGCCGATCACGAGATTGAAGGTATCGGAGCGCAGGCCGCTATCGATCACGAGCTGCCCGCCCAGGCTGCTCACACGCATCGCGCCGCCGATGCGGCACGGGAAATAGGCGTTCTTGCTGCGCATGCCGTCGATCAGCGTGGCAACCGATGCGTGATGATCGTGACGCCTGGAAGAAGCGGTGTATGTCATGGCCCTCTCGATTCGTTGTTATCGACCGCGAAACCGTTTCGACAGAACCGACCGCGGCTTCGCTTATCATGTCGCGCCGGTGCCGGACTGTGCCTGCCAGGAAGCCGGAAACCGGGATTTCAATATCATTCGGCCGCGTAGGATAACTGAAGGAATCATGGAAGGAAACATGAAGCGAAACCCACCCGCCCGCCACGCCCCGATCCTCGCGATCGCCGCGGCGATCCTGTCGAGCCTGAGCCTGGCCGCCTGCGTGGTCGAGCCCGCCCAGCCGGTGGTCGTGCGCACCGCGCCGCCGCCGCCGCGCGTCGAGGTGGTGCCCGAGCCGCGCGTCGGTTATGCCTGGGAAGGCGGCCACTGGCGCTGGGTGCATGGCGCCTACGAATGGGAGCCGGGCCACTGGGAAGTGGTGCGCGTCGGCCATCATTGGGTTCGTGGCCACTGGGTCGAGCGCGGCCCGGGTTGGGTGTGGGTCGGCGGTCACTGGGACTGATCCGGCCGAGTGCGCGGGACGCTGTCGGCGCCCTCGCCTCGCCACCATGAAAAAGGCCGGCAGGACCGCGCAAGGCGATCCTGCCGGCCATCGCGAAGCCGCCCACGGGCGGCTTTCGCTTGATCAGCGTCCCAGCATCGGCAGCTTGAGGCCGGCCTCGCGTGCGGTTTCCTGCGCGAGTTCGTAACCGGCATCGGCATGGCGCATCACGCCCGTGGCCGGATCGTTGAACAGCACGCGGCCCAGGCGCTCCTTCGCGGCATCCGTGCCATCGGCCACGATCACCACGCCCGAGTGCTGCGAGAAGCCCATGCCGACCCCGCCGCCGTGGTGCAGCGACACCCACGACGCCCCGCCCGCCGTGTTCAGCAGCGCGTTGAGCAGCGGCCAGTCGCTGACCGCGTCCGAGCCGTCCTTCATCGCTTCCGTCTCGCGGTTCGGGCTCGCCACCGAGCCCGTGTCGAGGTGGTCGCGCCCGATCACGATCGGCGCCTTCAGCTCGCCCTTGCGGACCATCTCGTTGAAGGCCTGCCCCAGGCGATAGCGATCCTTCACGCCCACCCAGCAGATCCGCGCCGGCAGCCCCTGGAAGGCGATCCGCTCGCGCGCCATGTCGAGCCAGTTGTGCAGGTGCGGATCGTCCGGGATCAGCTCCTTCACCTTCGCATCGGTCTTGTAGATATCCTCGGGATCGCCCGACAGCGCCACCCAGCGGAACGGCCCCTTGCCCTCGCAGAACAGCGGGCGGATATAGGCCGGCACGAAGCCCGGGAAATCGAAGGCGTTCTGCACGCCCATCTCCAGCGCCATCTGGCGGATGTTGTTGCCATAGTCGAGCGTGGCCGCGCCGCGTTCCTGCAGCGTCAGCATCGCCTGCACCTGCCTGGCCATCGACTGCTTGGCCGGCTTCACGATGCTCTGCGGATCGACCTTGCGCGCCTCGTGCCATTGTTCGA
>NZ_VWWC01000125.1:0-21804 GCF_011753175.1 Burkholderia sp. Cy-637
TGCGCCGTTCCCGAGCTCGACCTTCGTGCACCTGTTCAGGCCGCATGCGGCGCGCCCGGCCGACCCGGCCGACGAGCCGGCCGCGTCCTGGGAAAGCGTGCTGCGCAACGGCGAATACCACTACGTGCCGGCCGCCGGCGCGGGGCGGCCCTTCCTGTCCGGCGCGGCCGCGGCGCTGTCCGTCGCGCTGGTGCGCGCCCTGCGCGCCGAGCTGCAGAAACGCGCCGGGCGCCTGGTCGCGTCGCCCGAGCACGGCTACAACCCGCATGTCCCGCTGCGCCAGGGCGGCAGCCGCCGCGAGCCGGTGGTGATGATCCCCGGCGCCGGCTCGGCGGTCACCGCCTTCATGCCGTTCTGCAACGCGCTCGACGAGCAATGGGACCTGCACGGCCTGCAGCCGCGCGGCTTCGACGGCGTGCTGGTGCCGCATGCCAGCGTCGAGGCGGCCGCGCGCACCTATCTCGCGCAGATCGACCTGCTGAGCGCCGAGCACGGCGCGCCGGTACACCTGATCGGCCATTCCTTCGGCGGCTGGATCGCCTTCGACCTGGCCTGCCGCCTGCAGGCGCGCGGCACGCCGCCCGCCTCGCTGACCGTGATCGATTCCGAGGCGCCCGAGGCGGGCCTCAGGCTGGGCCGCGCCTATACCTTCACCGAGGTCACCTGGGCGCTGGTGCGCGCGCTGGAGCACGGCAGCGCCAGGAGCATGGGCATCGAACGCGCGGCCTACTTCGGCGCCGAGCGCCGCGAGCAATGGGAGATGCTGCACCGGGGCATGCTCGCGCTGCGCCTGGTGCATCGCCAGTCGCGGCCGAGCGATACCTACGGGCTGGTGCGCACCTACGCCACCGCGATGCGCACCGTGTACCGGCCGCCCGCGCGCTACACGGGCCCGGCCACCCTGGTGCTGGCCGCCGACGAGGTCGAGTCGAACCAGGGCGCGCATGAGGGCTGGCAGCGCGTCGCGCCGCTGATCGAGGAACGGTGCGGCGACGGCAACCACTACACCATGCTGCAGGCGCCGCACGTCGCGTCGCTGGCGCGCTGGTGGCAGGACCGCGCCTGACGATCCCCCGCCCCGCCAATGACGAAACGGCCGCCCCAGGGCGGCCGTTTCGCGCCGGGCACCGCGTGCCTCAGGGCGCCATCTGCTTGTCGCGCTCGAACTCCATGTAGAGGATGGTGCGGATGCTCGGCGAGGCGTTCAGCGCGAAGTGATCGAGCGAGCCGTCGAACACGATCGCATTGCCGATGCGGTTCTGGTTGAAGTGGCCGGCCACGTTCAGGTAGGCGTAGTCGCGCTCGGTGGCCGCGTCGATCGTGATATGCAGCTGCAGCATGTCCTGGTCGTGCAGCTCGGGATGCCGATGGGTGTTGAGGAACACGTTCGGGCCCATGCGCTGCAGCGCGCAGATCTTGATGCCCTCGATGCGCTTGAGCAGGGCCAGGGTCTTCGGCATCCTGGCCTCGGCGAACGAGATCGGCTCGTCGTAGGCGACCAGGCCATACGCGGTCCAGTCCGGGTTGGGCGCCTCGCCCTCGCCCCAGCCCATCAGCCAGCCGTACTCGCCGCCGCCGTTGACGTGCTCGAGCGTCTCGGCATACACCTCGACGTGCGACTTGCCCACGCGATCGATGTCGAGCGTCGGGGCGTTCAGCTTGAGGAACTCGTCGCGGATGATCTCCCATTGCGCGGCCAGCTCGTTCAGGCGCGGGAACTGCTCGAGCGGGTAGAAGGCGGGACGCGGCGTCGATTCGGGAACGTGCTGGCAGAAGCTCGCGGACTGGTCTTGAAGAATGGTTTCCATCGGCTGGACAGGTATCGGCGCCGCGCGCTGCGCGGCTGGGGACGGATACGACGACGGGCCGGCGCATCGGGCGCGGCCCCGCGTCTGCGGAAGTGACACGGCAGAGCCATTGAAGCACCGCCGGCGCCGCGCGTCTGTCGCGTCTTCCACGGACATCGGCGCGCGCGGCGCGAGGCTAGCCTTCGGCCCTCGCCGCGCTCTCGATCGCGATCGCCGGCACGCCGTCGGGCACCAGCGAGTCGAGCCGGCGCATGCGCGCCGAGGCCAGCGTGACGAGGCACCAGAGGGCACCGGCCACGCCGCTGATCACGAACAGCAGGGCCACGCCGCGCCCCTTGCCGACGCCCAGCCAGTCGCCCACCGCGGTACCCGCCAGCGAGCCGCCGGCGGACAGGGCCGGGTCCAGCACGTGATCGACCAGCAGGCCGCCGCCCAGCAGGGTCAGGGAGGCGGCCGCGAGCAGGAACATCGCCACCAGGGAGAACACGCTGCCGTGATAGCGCGGCGGCACCTTGCTCATCCACATCGCCTTCACGCAGCCCTCGGCGACCGAGCCCGAGGCCAGCGCGGTGAACGCGAACACGCAGTAGCCGAGCGTCGAGTTGGCCGCGCCGATGCCGAACACGCTGGAGGCCATCAGCGCGTCGAAGCAGAGCACCGTCAGCATCATGCGGCGCGGCGTGCCGATCACCACGATCAGCAGGCCGCCGGCCAGGCCGCCGAGCGCGCCGCAGGTATAGATCCAGCCGAGCTGCTGCTGCGTGTGGCCGGCCAGCACCAGCGGCGTGATCATCGCGGTGGCCAGCGCGAACAGCGAGCTGCGCATCATCGCGTAGGCGAGCAGCCAGGACATCAGGCGGTCGCCGCGGAAGAACGCCAGGCCGGCGCGCAGGTTGCGGAACACGTCGGCGGCCACCGAGACGCCGGCCTCGGCGCCGCTCGCGTCGGCGGCCGGGCCGCCCGCGTGCGCCGCCACATGCGCCGCCGCATTCGCCGCCGCATTCGCCGTTGCATCGGCGGACGGCCCCCGCGCCGTGCGCCGCAGCGAGCGCAACACCAGCAGCGCGCCGAGCACGAAGGCCGCGAACGACACCACGATCACCCCGTCGAGGCCGACCGCGCCCATCAGCAGGCCGGCCGCGAGCGGCGCGAACATGGTCGCCAGGCTCGCGCCGAGGCCGGTCAGGCCGGAGGCGCGCACGTAGCCGTCGGGCGGCACGATCGCCGCGACCACCGCCTGGTAGGCGGGCTGGCGCACCGCCGCGATGATCGAGGCGATGCAGTTGAACAGGTACAGGTGGACCAGTTGCAGCTGGTCGCTCCAGAGCAGCCAGCCGAGCAGGGCCAGGATCAGCGAGAGCAGCACGTCCGAGCCGACGATCAGGTACTTGCGGTCGAGGCGGTCGGCCAGCGCGCCGGCCAGCGGCAGGATCAGCACCGGCGGCCAGGTCACCGCCAGCACCGCGCCGGCGAAATCGGCCACCGAACCGCTATGCGAATAGATCCAGATGCCCAGCGCGAACTCGACCAGCGAGCCGCTGCACATCGACAGCGATTCGCCGGCCAGCAGCAGGTAGAAGCGCTGCCCGAGATGGAGCCGCAGGCCGCTCAGGAAGCCGCTCATCGGCGGTTCCCCGCACGCGGCGCGGCGCGGCCGGACGAATTCCGGAGGAGGATCTGGCGGCTCATGGGGATCGCGTTCGCTGTCAGGAGTGTCGCGCGGCGACGGGCCGGCGGCGGCCGGTACGCATGCCGGATGCGGCCGGGCAAGCCGCGCCGGGGCGTGCGCCGTGCCGAAGCCGGCCGACGCCAGGACGATTGGAGCATGGGGCACGGCGCCCGTCTGTCCCGGAAATGCGGGGACGAGACGGGCCGCGCGAAGCGGCATCGGCGGAGCGGCGCGGCGCGGCGCGGCTCGGCGACGCGCTCCGGGTCGGGCGAGCGACGGAAAGTGCGGGAAAGACGGGAAAGGTGGGAAAGGCGGGAAACGGAAAGCCGGGCAAGCGCGGCGGCGAGCGCCGCCGTCGCGAGCCGGCGAGCCGGCGAGGGGGGCCGTGCCTCGCGCTCCCCCTCGGTGCGCGAGCCCGGCCCCGCAGCGCGGCTCAGATCACCAGCAGCAGCCCGGCGAACACCGCGTAGAAGCCGCCGACGCAGGTCAGCAGGCGGCTGCTGACGCGGCGCGCGCGGAACACGAACTGCAGGAACACGATCGCGATGGCCGTCATCACGGCCGCGAGGATCGACGGCGAGGCGAGATGCCAGGGCGTGAAGAACAGCCCGAACGCGGTCGGGATGGTGGCCTGGATCATCATCGCGCCGCTGATGTTGGCCAGCGCCAGGCGTTCCTTGCCCTGCCGCACCCAGATCACCGCGTTCATGATCTCGGGCAGCTCGGTGGCGATCGGGCTGAACAGCAGCGCCGTGAGCTGCGGGCTCAGGCCGAGCCAGGGGCCGACCGCCTCGATCTGGCCGACGAACAGGTGCGAGGCGGCGAAGATCACCACCAGCGCGCCCACCGTCTGCAGGACCACCCAGCCCATCGCCGGATTGTCGGAGCGCGAACGCAGCATCAAGGGCTCGAGATCGCCGTGTTCGCTGCCGTCGCCGTCGGCCGTCAGCTCGCGCCAGCAATACAGCGCGTAGGCCGCCAGGAAGGCGATGCCGAGCAGCGGCTTGTACTGGAACACCACCAGGCCGAGGCCGATCTTGGCCACGAAGATGGCCAGGAACCAGAGCTGGTCGCGGCGCAGTTGCGCGGTGTTGGCATCCACCTCGGGCGCACGGCCGAGCTTCCTGGCCACCGCCAGCAGCGCGAAGCCGACCACCGCGTAGGCCACCGTGCTCAGCGCCAGCGGGCCGCCGATCGCGGCGCCCACGCCGATTTCCTTGTGCGCCGGGGTGGTGCCGAAGGCCACCGCGACCAGGGTGACCACGCTCTCGGGCAGGGCCGTGCCGAACGCGGCGAGGATCGTGCCGGTGGCGGTCTGCGTCAGGTTCAGCTTCTGGCCGAGCCATTCCACGCCGTTGACGAAGGTTTCGCAGGAAAAATAGATGATGCCGGCCGCGGCGATCAGGAGAACGAAGGTGAGGATCATCGCGGCGACTCCGCGATGGCGAGACGGGTACGGCAGGAGGGATTGAGGGACACTTTTATTATCTCCACGGGCCGGGCGACGCAACCATGACGCAACCCTCCCGCCCGGCCAGGGTGGAGGGAAACGTCATAAGTCTCGTCAGGCCGTGGACAACAACGGCTGCCGACGCCATGGCCATGCTGGCCAAATATGTTGACGTCGGCGCTTCGCCGGGGAGGCGAAGCAGACTACTCCCCTAAGACAGGCGCTATTCTAGCCGAACATTGTGACAACACCAATTTTCGGGCCGTCGTCGCGCGCCGCCGCCGGAGCCCCGCGCGCATGATGCCGGCGCCGCGCGGCCCGCGCCATGCACCGGGCGTCATCGCCGTGATGACGGATCCGCATGGGTCGCCGCGCGCCAGCCGTGGCGCGGCTCGCCCGGCCGAAGCCGCCTTTCGCGCGCCCGACGCGCCTCGCGGGCACGGGCATCGCCGTGCTATCGTCGCCGGCAGCCGATCGCGGCAGGTCGCGCAGGATCGGCAAGCCCCCCATCAACGAGCACGGAAGCCTGAATGCCGGGATTCGACGAACGCGTACTGAACGGCATGAGCATCTTCATGGCCGTGGTGGAAGCCGGCAGCTTCGCCGCCGCGGCCGAGCGGCTCGACATGTCGCAACCGGGCGTGAGCCGCGCGATCGCGCGGCTCGAAACGCGGCTTGAGATCCGCCTGTTCGATCGCAGCACGCGCGCCGTGTCGCTGACCGACGAGGGCCGGCGCTTCCACCGGCAGATCACGCCGCTGCTCTCCGGGCTGGAGGAAGCGGCCGCCACCGCCTCGGGCAGCGCCACCGTGGTGCGCGGCCGGCTGCGCGTGAACATCGATCCGTTCTTCTCGCGGCTGATGCTCGGGCCGCGCCTCGAGGCCTTCCTCAATCAGCATCCCGAACTACGGCTCGAGCTGGTCACGCGCGACCAGCTCGGCGACCTGGTGGCGGACGGCTTCGATCTCGCGGTGCGCTTCGGCGTGCCGCGCGAATCGGCGATGCGCGCGCGCAAGCTGCTCGACACGCGCATCCTCACGGTCGCCTCGCCCGACTACCTGGCGCGCCACGGCCGCCCGCTCAAACCACAGGAGCTCGGCGACGGCAGGCACGTCTGCATCGACTTCCGCGATCCCGAGAGCGGCCGGCCGTTTCCCTGGGAATTCCATCGCAAGCGCGAGCGCATCGTGGTCGAAACGCAGGCGCGGCTGGTGGTCAACGATGTCGGCACCATGCTGAGCGCCTGCGCGGCCGGCTACGGCGTGGCCCAGGTGATGGCGCTCGGCTCCGAGGCGCTGCTGGCCGAGGGCCGGCTGGTCGAGCTGTTTCCCGATTGGCCCGACGAACGCTTCCCGCTCCACGCGCTGTACCTGAACGCCAATCACCCGCCCGCGAAGACACGCGCCTTCCTCGACTTCGTGGTGTCGCTGACCGACGCGGGCACGGGCGGCGCGGCGCCGCTCGTGCCGCCCGCCAGATCCTCGCGCAAGCCGCGCGCGAAGGCTTGAAGGCTTGAAGCGCGGGCCCGCAATCCGCGCGCTGCCCCCCGCCGGGCGCGATGACGGCAACGCCGCCGCCCCGCTTCACGCCGCCGGCAAGGCCACCCCCGACAGGCGTTCGCATTCGGCCAGCAGGCGCTCCTGCAAGGCCACCTCGCGCGTGGCCGGATCGGGCTGGCGCGGCTTCATGTGGAAGAAATACCGGGCGCTGACCCGCGCACCCTCGTCCTCGCCCACCGCGAGCCAGGCCTGGGTGCGATGCGCCTGGTCGAGATCGTCGGGCGCGCCGGGCCCGCCCATGCGGGTGGGCACCCAGCCCGGCTCCAGCGCGTTCGACAGCACGCCGGGCCAGCGCCGCGCCACCGCGAAGGCCAGCAGCACGTCGTAGAGCTTGCTTTCCGAATAGGCATCGGCACCGTTCCAGCGCCGCCGCGTCCAAGCCAGGTCGTCGAGCGCCGCCGCGGTGCCGCGATGCATGCCCGAGCTCAAATAAACGAGGCGCCGCGGGCGATGCATCAAGGCGGTCAGCACGTAGGGCGCCAGCACGTTGATCGCGAACACGTGCGGCAGGCCATCCGCGGTTTCGATGCGGCGCTCGCGATAACCGACGCCGACGTTGTGGATCACCGCATCGAACTGTCCCAGCCGGTTCGCCTGCTCCGCCACCTCGCGCATCGCGTCGAGCGTCGAGAGATCGCCGCTGACGATCGCCTCGGCGCCCGGCAGGCGGCGCCGCGCCTGGTCGGCACGTTCGGCGTTGCGCGCGTGCAGCACCACGCGATGGCCGTCCTGCGCCAGCAGTTGCCCAGCCATCAGCCCGAGCCCGTCGGTCGATCCGGTGATGAAGATCCTTGCCATGTGTCCTCCGCTTGCTTGAATGTCGGGAAATGCCGGAGCCGGCGCGCTATCGCTCCGTTCCGTGCCGTGCCCGCGCCGAAGCCCGGGTTGAATTCACCGGTGAGCGGCGCGGCGGCCATGTCGAACCGCATGTGATGCCGATTGTGGCGAGGCCGGCCGCGCCGGGCAATGCCGCGCGCGGCATCGCATCGATGCGGGGCCGGCATTGATGCCGTCGCCGCATCGATGCGATGAGACGGCGTGCCTGTTTCCACCGGGCCGGCCTGGAGACAATCCTTCCTGTCGAGCGACAAGCTTTCTTGTCCTGATCATCATGGGAGTCTCATCATGCAATCTCGTTGGTCCATCCTGCTGCTCGCGGCCAGCCTCGCCTCGCCGCTCGCCGCGCAGGCGCAATCCACCGTCACGCGCGCCCAGGTGCGCGAGGAACTGGTCCGGCTCGAAAGCATCGGCTACCGGCCGGCGCGCAACGACGTCCACTACCCGGATTCGATCCAGGCCGCCGAGGCGAAGCTGAACGCGAGCCAGGCCGCCGCCGGCATCGGCACGCAGCCCGCGGCGCGCGGCGAAGCCGGCAGCGCGCGGGCGCCGGTGGCCGGCGAACCGCTCTACGCGCATCATTGATGCACGCGCGCAGTTCGCGCCGAAAGCTCGCGGGGCCGATCGCAGGATCGGCCCTGTTTCGTTGCGCCGGCATCATTACGCCGGCACAAAGGGCGAGGCCCTCGCCGCTTGCGCGGCGAGGGCCTCGTCGACACACCCGGCTTCGGGCGGCGTGCCGCTCAGCGCGCCACCAGCCCCTTCAGCACGGTTTCCAGCGTGGTCGGGGCCACGCGATGCTCGCTGCCCTCGCGCTCGAAATCGATCCAGCCTTCGTTGAAGCCGTCGATCATGCGGATGCGCGGCATCGGATACTGCATGCCCTGCGAGCGGAACAGCGCCTCCCAGGTATCGCGCGGCACCGGCGCCATCGTCACCGGATGGCCGAGCGCCGCCGCGAAGGCCGCGCCGATGTCGTTCGCGCTGTAGCGGCGCGGGCCCTCCAGCTCGACCACGCGCGTGCCGGTCCAGTCCTCGCGCAGCATGGCCGCGGCGGTGCGGCCGATGTCCACCGTGGCGACCATCGGGATCGGATGATCGAGCGGCTGCAGGAAGGATGGGATCGTGCCGCCGCGCGCGGCCTCGACGTCCCAGGCCGCGTTCTCCATGAACCAGGCGGCGCGCAGCAGGCCGACCGGCACCTCGAGCGTGCGCAGCATGGTCTCGGTCATCCGCGAGTTGTTCAGCAGGTTGGGCTCGGCCACCTGCGCGCCGACCGTCGACAGGAACACCACGCGGCCCGGCCGCGCCGTCTCGATCGCATGACGGATCGATTCGCAGTTCTCCACCGTCTCGGGAAAGCCCGGCGCCGGATCGTAGTTCGGCGGCGTCATGAAGAACACGCCCGCGGTGCCGGCGAAGGCCCGGGCCAGCGCCTGGGCGTCGCCGATTTCGGCGACCGCCACCTCGCAGCCGAGCGCGGCCCAGGGCGCGCCCCGGGCCGCGTCGCGCACCACCGCGCGCACCGGCAGGCCGGCGGCCAGCAGCGTTCGCGCGACTTCTCCCCCGACCTTGCCGGTAATACCTGTCACTGCATACATCGTCCTGTCCTCCGGATCACTGAATATTGAGTTCGCCACCGCGATCGAGCCGGCCCGCCTGGGCGGCGCGGGCTCGATGCGACTGCTCGCAGCGTAAGCCTCACGGGCGCCGCGACGAATGGCCGGGAGGTCAGGACATCGATGACGTTTCGTCATGAGTCGCCACGCCACGAGCGTTCGGGGCGCGTACAATCGCGCTCTGAACAGACAGGCCGGCCACGCCCGGCCGCAAGGAGTGCTCGATGGCGACGACACGCGCAAGACCCGAATTCGCGTCCGCCTGGTGGTGGGTGGCGCTGTATGTGCTGAGCGGCTACCTGTCGTATCGGCTCGGGGCCGTCGACGACTCGATCGACTATATCTGGCTGCCGACCGGCGTGACGGTCGGCGCCTTCATGCTGCGCCCGGTGCGCGACTGGCCCCTGCTCGGCGGCCTGTTCCTGCTGGCGCAATGGCTGCTGGGCGGCTTCGAGCTGGGCCACTGGCTCGATGCCCTGCTGTATGCCGTCGACGACGTCGGCGCGGCCGCCCTGGCCGTGTGGCTGATCCAGCGCACCGGTTTCGCGCTCGAGGGCCTGTATTTCCTGCGCTCGGTGATCTTCGCGGGGCTGCTGGCCGGAGCGGTGGCGGCGCTCGGCGACGCGGCCTGGCTGAGCCTGCGCGGCGGCCATGCCACGCTGGGCGCGGTGGCGATCGGCGCGGCCTCGAGCTTCGTCGGGGTGCTGCTGGTCACGCCGGTGCTGGCCTCCTGGTCGCGCTTTCGCGCCCATCGCTCGGGCGACCACGAGCGCTTCGATCTGTGGCTCGGCATCGCCTGCTTCGTGCTGATGGTGGTGAGCGCGGCGCTGGTCTTCAGCGAATCGGCGGCGCGCATCGAGGACATCGGCATCCTGTTCTCGCTGACCTACATCCCGCTGTTCCTGACCGTGGTCGTGACCATCCTGCTGGGCGGGCGCAGCGGCTCGGTGTCGATGCTGGTCCTGGCGCTGATCGCGATCGGCCTGACCGCGCAGGACGACGGGCCGTTCGCCTGGCTCGACGACCATCACGGCCGCTCGCTGCTGGAAGTGCAGTTCTATCTGGCGATCGCCTCGCTGCTGGTGCTCACCGTCAGCACGCTGAAGACCAACCGCGAGCGCGTGCACGAACAGGCCGCGCGCCAGCAGAACAACGTGGCGCTGGCGCTGGCCGGCGCCGGCCAGCTCGCCTACGTGCTCGACCCGCAATCGGGGCAGCTCGAATGGACCGGCGAACTCGGCCGCGTGTTCGGCGCGGGCATCGCCGCCGGGCAGGTGGCGAGCCTGCCGCTGCTGCTCGAGCGCCTGCATCCCGACGATCGCGCGGCCCTGCGAGAGAGCTGGTCGGCCGAGCAGGCGCAGGACACGCGCGCGCCCTTGCGGCTGCGCGTGATCCAGCCCGACGGCGGCACGCTGGCGATCGTCGATCACGGCAGCGCGCTGCGCGATGCGGCCGCCGAGGTGGCGGTGTTCGCCGGCGTCTGGCTGCTCGGGGATCGCGCGAACTAGGCGCGGCCATCATGAACGATCGCACCGGCGTTCTGCTGATCCACGGGCTGGGCGGCACGCGTCACGATCTCGGCTCGATGCACAAGGCGATCCGGCGCGCCGGCGGCGACGCGCACATGATCACCCTGCCCGGCCACGGCACGCGCCCCGAGGATCTCGCCGAGGTGCGCGCGGAAGCCTGGCTCGACGCGGTGGTCGAGCAGTATCGGCAGCTCGAGGGGGAATACGACACGCTGCACGTGGCCGGCATGTGCATGGGCGCGCTGGTCGCCCTGCTGCTCTGCCATCGCGTCGAGCACGCGCGCGGGCGGCTCGCGCTGCTGGCCGCGCCGGTGTTCATCGACGGCTGGTCGACGCCCTGGTATCGCCCGCTGCGCCACCTGATCTATCGCCTGCCGCAACTGGCCCGGCGCATGCGCGTGGAGGAAGGCGAACCGTTCGGCATCAAGAATCCGCTGGTGCGCGCGATCGTGAAGAAGAAATTCGAGCGCCAGGACAATTTCCACTATCCCTGGGTGCCGCTGTCCTGCGTCGGGCAGGTCGATCGCATGCGCGCCTGGGTGCAGGCGGCCGCGCCCGAGACGCGCTGCCCGACCCTGGTGGTGCACGCGCGCGAGGACGAGCTGACCAGCCTGCGCTCGCAGGCCTTCCTGCAGGACACGCTGCCCGATGCGCGCAGCGTGGTGCTCGAGGACAGCTACCACATGATCTGCGCCGACAACGAACGCGACGAGGTGGCCCGGCAGTTGCTGGCCTTCTTCGGCTTCGATCCGGTACATGCGGTGAGCCCGGCCATGGCGCGCCGCATGGGCCGCGGCAGCGGGGATGGCGACGCGGGCAATTCAGCCGATCCAGCCGATTCGGGTGACGAGGCGGGCTGAAGCGCGCCGGGCCGTGTGGGCCGCCTCCCTCGACAAGGGCCCGTCACCGCCCCGTTCTAGCTCGACGGCGGCGGTTCCGCATCGGGCTGCCGCGCAGGCTCCGCGCGCGCGAAGGCCGGCAGCGCGGCAGCACGCTCGTCAAGCCCGACCAGGGTCGGGTAGTCGTCGAGCGCGATCGCGAAACGCCTGGCATTCCAGACCTGCGGCACCAGGCACAGATCCGCCAGGCCCGGCGTGTCGCCGAACACGAAGCGCCCCACGCGCGGCTCGGCCGCCAGGCGCCGTTCGAGCGCGGCGAAGCCATTGCCGATCCAGTGCGCGTACCAGGCGCTCTTCTGCTCGTCGCTCACGCCGAGCGTCGATTTCAAATAGCCGAGCACGCGCAGGTTGTTGAGCGGATGGATCTCGCAGGCGATCTGCTGCGCCACCGAGCGCACATAGGCGCGATCGGCCGCCGCGGTCGGCAACAGCGGCGGCTCGGGGTAACACTCGTCGAGATACTCGACGATCGCCAGCGACTGGAGCAGCGGCGGCGCATCGCCATCCACCAGCGCCGGCACCAGGCCGTCGGGATGGATCCGGCGATAGGCCTCGCCCAGTTGCTCGCCGCCGCCGCGCAGCAGGTGCACGGGCAGTTGCGTGTAGTCGAGCCCCTTCAGGTTCAACGCGATGCGCACGCGATACGAGGCCGAGCTGCGGAAATACCCATGAAGCGCGAGCGCGGACATGGCCTCACTCCCCACCGAAGTCATGCGCCGGCGCCGGCAGGATGGTGCCCGTGCAGGTGCCGAAACCCACGCGATAGCCGTCGCCCTGGCAATGCCCGGCGAGCGTCAGCGTATCGCCGTCCTCGATGAAGGCGCGCGTGCCGCCGCCCGCCAGCGCGATCGGCGCCTTGCCGCCCCAGCTCAGCTCCAGCAGGCTGCCGTAGCCGTGCTGCTCGGGCGCGCTGATGGTGCCCGAGCCCATCAGGTCGCCCACCCGCGTATTGCAGCCCGACACGGTGTGATGCGCGAGCTGCTGCGCCATGCTCCAGTACATGTGCCGGAAGTTGCTGCGCGAGATCACGCTCGGCTCGGCCGCGCCCTCGGGCTGCAGCCGCACCTCGAGCCGGATGTCGAAGCCGTGTTCGCCGGCATGCCGCAGGTAGGGCAGCGGCAACGGCTCCTGCCTCGGCTGCGCGACGCGGAACGGCGCCAGCGCGTCGAGCGTGACGATCCACGGCGAGATGGTGGTGGCGAAGGTCTTGGCATTGAACGGCCCGAGCGGCACGTATTCCCATTGCTGGATGTCGCGCGCGCTCCAGTCGTTGAGCAGCACCATGCCGAAGATGTGCTGCTCGGCCGTCTCGCAGGGAATCGGCTCGCCGAGCGCGTTGCCGCGGCCGACGATGAAGCCGGTCTCCAGCTCGATGTCGAGCCGGCGGCTGGCGCCGAACACCGGCCGCTCCTGGTCGGGCAGCTTCAACTGGCCGAGCGGGCGGCGCACCGGCGTGCCGCTCACCACCACCGAGGACGCGCGGCCGTTGTAGCCGATCGGCATCTCGGACCAGTTCGGCAGCAGCGCATGCTTCGGATCGCGAAACATCGAGCCGACGTTGGTCGCGTGCTCCTTCGAGGAATAGAAATCGGTGTAGCCGGGAATCTCGACCGGCAGGTGCAGCGTCGCGCCGGCTTGCGGCACCAGCACGCGTTCGCGCAGCGCCGCGTCCTCGCGAAGCCGCGCGTTGCCCTGCGCGAACAGCGCGCTCAACTGCACCCGCACCGCGCGCCAGGCGTCCCGGCCCAGCGCGATGAAGCCGTTCAGGGTGCTGGCCTCGAACAGCGCGCGCGCATCGGCGCCCGGCACCGCGAGCAGGCCCGCCTCGGCCAGCGCCGCGAGGTCGACGATCGCGTCACCGAGCGCCACACCGGCGCGCGGCGCGCGCGCGTCGCCGAAGATGCCGAACGGCAGGTTCTGGATCGGGAAATCGCAATCGGCCTGGTTGGCCGAATCGAGCCAGCTGCGCAGCGAGGCGGCCAGCGTGGCGTCGAGATCGGTGACGGTCATCGTTGCTCCGGGTTGAAGTGCCTGGCGAGGTCCTGCCAGCAGCGGTAGTAGTCGGCCTGCAGTTGCGAGGTCTCCAGCGCGAAGCGCGTCGGCCGGATCAGGGTGCGCGTCTCGAACATGAAGGCCATGGTGTCGCCGACCTTGTGCGGGCGCGAGGTATCGGCCGCCGAGGCCTTCTCGAAGGTGCCCGCGTCGGGCCCGTGCCCGGACATGCAGTTGTGCAGGCTCGCGCCGCCCGGCACGAAGCCCTCGGCCTTGGCGTCGTAGGCGCCATGGATCAGGCCCATGAATTCGCTGGCCACGTTGCGGTGGAACCAGGGCGGCCGGAAGGTCGACTCGGCCGCCAGCCAGCGCGGCGGGAAGATCACGAAGTCGAGCGTGTCGACGCCCGGCGTGTCGCTGGGCGCCTGCAGCACCAGGAAGATCGAGGGATCGGGATGGTCGTAGCTGATCGAGCCGATGGTGTTGAAGCGGCGCAGGTCGTAGCGATACGGCACGTAGTTGCCGTGCCAGGCCACCACGTCGAGCGGCGAGTGGCCGATCGCGGCGCGCCAGAGCCGGCCGTTGAGCTTGGCGACCAGCTCGAAATCGCCCTCGCGGTCCTCGTAGGCCGCGTGCGGCGTCTCGAAGTCGCGCGGGTTGGCCAGGCCGTTCGAGCCGATCGGGCCGAGGTCGGGCAGTTGCAGCGCCTGGCCGAAGTTCTCGCAGACGTAACCGCGCGCCTCGCCGTCGGGCAGCGCCACCGTGAAGCGCACGCCGCGCGGGATCACCGCGATCTGCTGCGGCTCGACGTCGAGGCGGCCCAGCTCGGTGGCGATGAACAGGCGCCCCTGCTGCGGCACGATCAGCAGCTCGCCGTCGGCGCTGTAGAAGAAGCGCTCGCGCATCGAGCGATTGGCCGCGTAGAGATGGATCGCGCAGCCGTTCATCGCGGCGGCCGAGCCGTTGCCGGCCATGGTCACCCAGCCGTCGACGAAATCGGTTGGCTCGGCCGGGATCGGCAGCGGGTCCCAGCGCAACTGGTTCGGCGGCGTGGGCGGCACCTCGGCCGACTCGGCCCCGAACTCGGCCACCAGCGCGAGCGGGCGCGGCAGCGGCTCGAACGGCCGGTGCACGGCGGCCGGGCGGATCCGGTACAGCCAGGAGCGGCGGTTGTGCGCGCGCGGCGCGGTGAAGGCGGTGCCGCTCAACTGCTCGGCGTACAGGCCGTAAGGCGCGCGCTGCGGCGAGTTCTGCGCGGCGGGCAAGGCGCCCGGCAGCGCCTCGCTCGCGAAGTGATTCGCGAAGCCGGGCTGGTAGCCGGTCTCGCCCGGTCGGCTCAGGTCGAAGGTCATGGATGCGCTCCAGTCGGTCCGGGCAGGCTTCGTCGCCCGGTCTATCTCGGAAATTTTTTACGCATTGTATAACTCGTTTCTCATACGTGAAATTGCGTTTACCCTAAGACGCGGCGGTGCGCGAACGAGCACCGGCCTGCCAGGGCGGCAAACCGGCGAAACAGGAAGAAGGAAGAAACAGCGGGCGGCGCGGCAGGAACCGGCACGAGCGCGGCGAAGCCGGCCCGGGGCGGCGCCCGGCCGGCTCGCCTCACGCGGAAGGCTTGGAAAAAACGGCCGTTCAGGCCGCCTCGAACATCCCGAGGTACTGATACCCGCCCGTGCCGGCGCGATCGAGTTCGCTGATCGCGCCGACCTGCCCAAGCACCTCGATGGTCGGCTGGCGATTCGACACCAGCGTCCAGGAGCCGGCCGGCGGAGCCGCCGCCTCGGGCCCGGACGGCAGCGCCCGCAGCACCTCGAGCAGGCGCGCCGGCTCCGGCGCGACGATCAGGAAACCCTCGTTCGACACCGAGGCATGCGCGATGCCGAGCGCCGCGCAGATCGCCTGCTTGGCCGGCACCGCCTGCTCGTGCGCGACGCGGCTGCGCTCGGCGGCCTCGCGCGTGACGGCATCGACGATCACGCCGCCCGTGATCAGCGGCGTGGCTGCCTGCCATGCCTCGGGCGGGCAGCCCTTGTTGGCGGGGGCGAGCGGGATGAAGGGATTGATCTCGGCCGGGTAGACGCGGCACACCATCGGCCGGATCTCGTAGGCGCCGCAGCGCATGTCCTCGAGCAGGTTCGGGCAGGGGCCGCTGAACGAGGCCGCCAGCGTCACGTCGACGCGAATCGGCAGCGAGCCGCTGTCGGCGGCGAAGCTGCGGCGCCGCTTGTAGTCGGCGAAGGCGTTGCCGGGCTCGGGTTCGGTCGGCCAGGGCACGGCCTCGCAGAGCACGTCGACGCGGCCGCCGCGCTCGAGCCAGCCCAGCGCCTCGGCGGGCGTGACGGGCAGGCGCAGGTCGTGGCAGCAGTTGCCGCACGACGTGCATTGGAACGCAATATCGCTCACTGGGGGGACCTCGATCGTCTTGGCGGCGGCGGCTCCGGGCAGGGAGCGCGCGGCCGCTGGAAAGCCCCGCTCGGCCGGACGCGGAACGATTCCACGGCCGGCAGGCGGGCGACGAACTATAGCGAGTTTCGGCGTCCTGCGCGCGGGCTCGTGCGAGGCGAGGCGAGGCGGGACGGCGGTGGCGCCCGGCGGGCCGGGGCGATCGAGAGGCAGTCGGGGGACAGTCAGGAGACAGGCGCGGCGGGCCGGCCGCCGCGCCCCGGGGTGGAGATGAGGCGCGGCGAGGGTCGCTCAGCTCACTTCGCTGACATCGTGCCGGGCCAGGGCCAAGGCCTGCGCCGGCTGCGAGGCGTGCTGCGCATGCGTGACGTGCGCCAGGTGCTGCACCGGCTGGACCAGCGGCAGCGGCGAGGGCAAGGGCGACGGCAGCGGGCCCAGCGCCTGCGGCGCGCGCGGCGCCGGCGCGTCGAGCATGATCTGCGCGGCCGGCGTCTCGGCGCGGTTCGAGCGGCTCGACGGCGATTCGATGAACACGCGCGACCAGTCGATCCGCTCGGCCATGTGCAGCTGCTTCATCAGCACCGCGTGAATCTGCTCCCAGGCGCCCGCCTGCTGCCAGTCGCGCAGGCGGCGCCAGCAGCTCATGCCCGAGCCATAGCCGAGCTCCTGCGGCAACTGCCCCCAGGGGATGCCCGATTCGAGCACGAACAGGATCCCCGCCATCACGGAACGGTCGTCCAGCGGCTTGCGGCCCGGGTAGCGCGTGCGGCGCGGCTTGGCCGGCGGCAGCAGGGGCTGGATCATGGACCACAGCGTGTCGTCGAGCATCGGTGTCGTATCGGCAGTCATCTCAACCTCGTCTTCATAGGACGGCGCGGCGGGACTGACCGGCGTCGTCGTTTTATTAGCCCTGAATCGGTGTCGGACAGCCGCCTGGATTCACAATCGACTCGACCGAATACCGCTTTCACAGGACCTATTAAAACGATCCGTCATGCCGTTGTCTGTCCTGTAATTCCGGTCCAGACGGAAGATCGCCGCGCCGCGACCCGCGGCGCATGAAGTTGCGCCGCAGCAATCCGGTCCCGCGCCGAACGCCTGACGGCCATGTCGGGCTTGCCGATGACGCGTTCCGGGAACGTCTTTTGCGATGCAGCATGCGCGATGCTCGGGCCTCCTTCTCCCGAACACGCCGACTTGCCCGTTGTCCCCCTTCCTCGCGCCTTGCCGCCCTTCCGAGCGCCCCGGCCGGTACCCGCGGCAGCTTCACGGCGGCCCAAGCCTCGATCCCGCGCCGCCCGCCGCCCTGCCCTGGCGCCCCCGCCGCGGGGCTTCGCGAGGCGAACCGACGCCCGCCGCCCATGCCGGCGCCCCGCGCCCCTGTGCGAAAATGCCCGCATCCCAGCCTGGAGTGCTCATGGCAGCCCCGATCCCCACCGTTTCAGACACGAACGGCGCCGATTGCGCGCGAGAACCCATCCATATCCCCGGCGGCATCCAGCCGCACGGATTCCTGCTGTCGATCGACGCCGAAGGCACGGTCCTGCAGGCCAGCGAAAACGCCGTCGAGCTGGTCGGCGGCGCGCCCGAGGCGCTGCCCGGCCTGCCGCTGGCGCGCTTCGTCGGCGAGAGCTGGGCGGCCACCATCGTGGCCGCGCTGCGCGAGCACGACACCAACGGCCTGCCGCTCTACCTCGGCTCGATGGACGATCCGCGCCGCGACGCAACGCGCAAGTCGCCGTTCGCGATCGTGGTGCACCGCCACGACGACATCGCGATCGTCGAATTCGAGCCGGCGCGCGGCACCGTCGACGTGTTCTCGTCGATGTACCCGCTGGTGCGCACCTTCATCAACCGCCTGCAGGAAGTGCAGACCACCGCCGACCTGGCCGAGCTGGCCGCCGACGAGGTGCACCGGATCGCCGGCTTCGGCCGCACCCTGGTCTACAACTTCGACGACGACGGCAACGGCCACGTGATCGCCGAGCGTATCGAGCCCGGCTACGCCTCCTACGCGGACCAGCACTTCCCGGCTTCCGACATCCCCGCCCAGGCGCGCGCGCTCTACGTGCGCAACCGGATCCGCCTGATCGCCGACGCCGACTACCGGCCGGTGCCGCTCACGCCGTCGCGGCATCCCTCGACGCAGCGCCCCACCGACCTGACCTACGCCTCGCTGCGCAGCATCTCGCCGGTGCACGTGCAGTACATGAAGAACATGGGCACGCTGGCCTCGATGTCGATGTCGATCGTGGTGGGCGGCAAGCTCTGGGGGCTGATCTCCTGCCACCACGACACGGCGCGCGTGCCGCCCTTCGAGGTGCGCACCGCCTGCGAGCACATCGCCCAGGTGCTGTCGCTGCAGATCGAGGCCAAGGAGGATCACGCCGACGCGGCGCTGCGCCTGGACCTGCGCCACCTGCTCGCGCGCCTGCTGGCCTCGATGGCCGATACCGAGCACTTCGTCGACACGCTGGCGGCCGACCCGCGCGACCTGCTGCGCCTGACCCATGCCGCGGGCGCGGCGATCGTGTTCGAGGGCCGCGTGGTGCTGGCCGGCGTCACGCCGCCCGAGCCGCAGGTGGCCCAGCTGGTGAAGTGGCTGGACACCCAGGTCGACGAGGTGTTCTGGACCGACAACCTGGCGCGCGACGTACCGGTGGTGGAGGCCAGCCCCGACTGCGCGGGTGCGCTGGCGGTGTCGATCTCGCGGCTGTTCCGCAACTACATCGTCTGGTTCCGGCCCGAGGTGGTGAAGACCATCAAGTGGGCGGGCGACCCGCGCGAGAAGCTCGCGCCGCTGGCCGACTCGCTCTCGCCGCGCAAGAGCTTCGAGGTCTGGACCGACATCGTGCGCGGCTACTCGCCGCCGTGGCGGCCGGCCGAGCGCGAGATCGCGCTGGAATTCCGCGCCGCCCTGCTCGGCATCGTGCTGCGCCGCGCCGAGGAGCTGGCCGAGCTGGCGCTCGAGCTGGGCCGCGCCAACCAGGAGCTGGAAGGCTTCTCCTACACGGTCTCGCACGACCTGCGCGCGCCGCTGCGCCATATCGTCGGCTTCGCCGACCTGCTGCGCGAGATGGAGATGCCGAACCTGTCCGAGCGCGGGCGCCACTTCGTCGAGCGCATCGTCAACTCGGCGCGCGTGGGCGGCAAGCTGGTGGACGACCTGCTGGCCTTCTCGCGCATGGGCCGCTCGGCGCTGCGCCCGCAGAAGATCGAGCTGAACGCGATGGTCCAGGCGCTGATCGCCGACGAGAGCAAGGAGCTCGGCGAGCGCCGCATCGAATGGCAGGTCGGCGAACTAGGCGCGGTGATGGCCGACCCGGTCCTGATCCACCTGGTACTGCGTAACTTGGTCGAGAACGCTGTAAAATTCTCCGCCTCCCGGCCCGTGGCGCACATCGAGATCGGACGCCGCGACGGCCAGCGCGAGCTGGCCGGCCAGGACCTGTTCTTCGTGCGCGACGACGGCGTGGGCTTTGACATGCGCTACGTCGACAAATTGTTCGGCGTGTTCCAGCGGCTCCATCACGTCGAGGAATTCGACGGCACAGGCATCGGTCTTGCTTCAGTAAAACGGATCGTCGAGCGGCACGGCGGAAAAGTCTGGGCCGAAGGCGAGCTCGACCGCGGCGCGACGATCTGGTTTACGCTGCCGCGCGTGTTCGCCGGCGCGGCGGTGGAACGCGAGGAAAGCGCGAACAGCGCGGCGGCCCGGCTGGAAGCGCTGGCACCGGGGCGCGGTTCGCGCTCGGTGCCCAAGCAGGCCAAATGAGCCGCCGCATTCATGCGGCACCCGGCGGCAACGAAAGAACCGGTAATCAAGCAATGGAGCGAGTGTGTTAAGACCGATCCTTCTGGTGGAAGACAATCCTGACGACATCGAACTGACGCTGATCGCGCTCGAGAAGACGCGCCTGGCGAATCCGGTGGTGTCGGTGCGGGACGGCGAGGAGGCGCTCGACTTCCTGCGCCGCGAAGGCAAGTGGGCGGAGCGCGCGGACCAGAATCCGGCGGTGATCCTGCTCGACAAGAAGCTGCCGAAGATCGACGGCCACGAAGTGCTCAAGAGCGTGCGCGCCGACGAGAGCCTGCGCACTATCCCGGTGGTGATGCTGACCTCCTCGCGCGAGGAGAAGGACCTGCTGCGCAGCTACGATCTCGGCGTCAACGCCTATGTCGTGAAGCCGGTCGCGTTCGACGATTTCATGGCTGCGATCAACGATCTCGGCATGTTCTGGGCGGTGCTGAACGAGCCGCCGCCCTACCAGCGCTGAGCCCGGGGCATCGCGCCCCGGCCCTCTCGGCCCGCGTGGCCATCTCTCGCCGCGCCCTCAGCGATAGACCGGCAGGCGCACCCGGAAGGTCGCGCCGCGGCCCGGGCCCTCGCTCTCGGCGACGATCTCGCCGCCCTGCCGCTCCATCAGGTTCCTCGCCAGCCACAGCCCCAGGCCGAGCCCCGCCACGCGCCCCTCGCCATCGGCGGCCGATTGCTGGAAACGCTCGAACACGCGTTCCAGCATGCTCGGGTCGATGCCGCGCCCGGTATCGCACACCACCAGCTCGACCTGCTCGCCGGCCGTCTCGATCGATACCTCGATGCTGCCCTGCGGCGTGAACTTCACCGCGTTCGACAGCAGGTTCCAGACGATCTGCTTGATGCGATGCTCGTCGGCCATCACCGGCGCCGGGCGCAGGCGCTCGGCGATCAGCGCCAGGCCCTTGGCCTCGGCGATCACCCGCATGTCCTCGATCACGATGCCGGCCAGCGCGCCCAGGTCGACCGGCCGCGGCAGCACCGAGAGCTTGCCGGTGACGATCGCGCCGCTGTCGAGCAGGTCGTCCACCATGTGGGCGAGCTGGCGCCCGTTGCGGTTGATCACCTCGCCGGCGCGCGTGACCAGGGCCGGCTCGGGCGAGCGGCGCATCAGCTCGCACCAGCTCAGGATCGCGTTGAGCGGCGAGCGCAGCTCGTGGCTGACGGTGGCGATGAAGTGGTCCATCGCGGTGGCCAGGCGCTCGCTTTCCTCGCGCGCGCGCTTCTCGGCGGCGGCGGTGGCCTGCGTCTCGAGCTCGGACTGCTTGCGCGCGGTGATGTCGAGCGTGAAGCCGAGCACGCTGCTGAGCACGCCGCTGGCGTGATAGCGGCCCACCCCGCGCACCAGGATCCAGCGCGCCGTGCCGTCCTGCCAGCCGACCCGGAAATCGACCTCGAACTGGCCGCGCGCGTCCAGCGCCTGCTCCATCGCCTCGCGCAGCCGCGCGCGATCGCCGGGATGGACGATATCGCCGAACCAGCGCTCGCGCGTGAGCGCCTCGTCGACCGCCAGGCCGAGGTTGGTGCGGCACTGGTCGGTGCAGTCGATGCGGCCGCTATGCGGATCGAGCTGCCAGGCGCCGACCTGCGAGAAGGCCATCGCGATCTCGAACTGCTCCTGCTGCTCGCGCAACTGGGCGCGCGCCTCGTCGGCCACCACCTGGCGCAATTGCGCCTGCGAACGCAGCTTGGCGCGCTCGCGCTGGTCGCGTTCGTATTCGGCCACGTGGTCGGTGGCCTCGCTGACCAGGATCGCGATCGCGCCGGCCAGCGTCGGATCGGCCGACTCGAGCGGGGTGGTCTTGATGCGCCAGTAGCGCGGCATCGACGCGAGCGCGCCGTCGTCGCGCGCCACCGGCATCTCGTAGCGGAACACCGGCGACCAGGCCGACTCGCGGCGCAAGGGCCCGCGCAGCGCCTCGTCGAGCCATTCGCGGCGCGCCTCGCGCTGGGCCGGCGTGCCGAACTGGTTGATGTCCTGCACGCGGATGCCGAGCACCGCCTCGAGCGGCACGTCGAGCAGTTCCAGGTAGCGGCGGTTGGCCAGCAGCACCTCGTGCCGCGCGTTGACGATCAGGTAGGCATCGGGCAGGCAGTCGAAGGCGGCGGCGGCCGCGCGCATCGCCTCGGAGGCGGCGTCGCTCGCGCGCGCGACCGGCGAGCCGGCGCGCGGCGCGGAAGGATCGAGGCGGAAATCGTCCATGACGGGCGGCGCGCCTCAG
>NZ_VWWC01000126.1:0-21639 GCF_011753175.1 Burkholderia sp. Cy-637
CGGCAATATCGAATACCTCGGCCGCAATGACTTCCAGGTCAAGATCCGCGGCTTCCGGATCGAACTCGGCGAGATCGAGGCCCGGCTCGCGGAATATCCCGTCGTGCGGGAGGCGGTCGTGCTCGCAATCGGCGACGGCGCCGACAAGCGCCTGGTCGCCTATGTCGTGGCCGAGCACGACGAGCAGTTGATCGGCGCGATCCGCGACCACCTCGCCGCGCAACTGCCCGACTACATGGTGCCCACCGCCTTCGTGCGGCTCGATGCCCTGCCGCTCAGCCCCAACGGCAAGCTCGATCGCCGCGCGCTGCCCGCGCCCGATTCGTCCGCGCTTGCTCGTCAGGCTTATGAAGCGCCCCAGGGCGAGATCGAATCCGCGCTTGCCGAGATCTGGGCCGAGTTGCTCGATGTCGAGCGTGTCGGCCGCCATGACAGTTTCTTCGCACTCGGCGGGCATTCCCTGCTCGCCGTGCAGCTGACCGAAAAACTGCGCCAGCGAGGGCTGGGACTGGCTGTCCGCGACCTGTTCCAGACCTCCGACCTGAGCGCGCTCGCCCAGCGCCTGGAGCAGCAACGCGGACAATCCCGCGAAATCCAGGTGCCCGACAACCTGATCACGCGCGATACCCAGGCGATCACCCCCGAGCTGCTGCCCCTCGTCAGCCTCACCCAGCCCGAGATCGATCATCTGGTCCAGCAGATTCCCGGCGGCGTGAGCGCCATCCAGGACATCTACGCGCTTTCCCCGCTGCAGGACGGCATCCTCTTCCATCACCTGCTGGCCACCCGCGGCGACCCCTACCTGCTGATTCGCCAGGTCGCCTTCGCCTCGCGCGAGCACCTGGATCGCTATCTCGATGCCGTGCAGCAAGTGATCGCCCGGCACGACATCCTGCGCACCGCCTTCTTCTGGGAAGGCCTGTCTCGCCCCGCGCAAGTCGTGTTGCGCGAGGCGCCGCTGATCCTCACCGAACTGGAATTCGATCCCGTCGACGGCCCCGTCGCCGAGCAACTGGCCCGGCACTTCGATCCGCGCGAGCACCGCATCGACCTGGGCCAGGCCCCGCTTCTGCGCTTCGCCGCCGCCCGGGACGAGCAAGGCCGCTGGCTGCTGATCGAGCTGCTGCATCACCTGGTCGGCGATCACTCCACCGTCGAGATCCTGCACCGGGAAGTCCGCGCCATTCTGGCCGGACACGCCGCCCGGTTGCTGCCGGCCCAGCCGTTCCGCAACGCGATCGCGCAAGCGCGTCTCGGCGTGAGCCAACAGGAGCATGAAAACTTCTTCCGCACCATGCTGGCCGAGGTGGACGAACCCACGCTGCCCTTCGGCCTCACCGAGGTGCATCTCGACGGCTCCCGGCTCAACGAAGCGCATCACACGCTGCCATCGCCCCTGAACGACCGCCTGCGCGCGCAGGCACGGCGCCTCGGCGTGAGCCTGGCGAGCCTGTGCCACCTGGCCTGGGCACAGGTGCTCGCTCGCGCCAGCGGACAGGATCGCGTCGTGTTCGGCACCGTCATGTTCGGCCGCATGCAAGCCGGTGAAGGCGCCGACCAGGCCATGGGCCTGTACATCAACACGTTGCCCTTGCGCATGGACCTGGGCGAGACCGGCGTGGAGCAGGCGGTGCGCGACACGCACGCGCTGCTGGCCAGCCTGATCGATCACGAACACGCCTCGCTCGCGCTCGCGCAGCAATGCAGCGGCGTGCCCGCCGGCTCGCCGCTGTTCAGCGCGTTGCTGAACTACGTGCACAGCACGGTTTCGGTCAACGAAGACGATCAGGCCATCGGCCTGGAGTTCCTAAGCGTCCAGGAGCGCTCCAATTACCCGTTCTCGATGTCGGTGGAGGATTTCGGGCACGCCCTGGTCCTGATCGCCCAGTTGGTCGATCCCTTCGATGCGAAGCGCCTTTGCGCTTATTTCGAGCAGGCGCTCG
The DNA here is from genome assembly GCF_011753175.1 of Burkholderia sp. Cy-637. Classification (NCBI taxonomy): domain Bacteria; kingdom Pseudomonadati; phylum Pseudomonadota; class Betaproteobacteria; order Burkholderiales; family Burkholderiaceae; genus Burkholderia; species Burkholderia sp. Cy-637. The sequence goes on from NZ_VWWC01000126.1 coordinate 1,944, forward strand.
TCAGCGTGGTCGAGGCACTCGATGGGACGCCGGCGATGCCGGTCCGGCAGTTGGAGATCCTGCCGCCCGAGGAGCGCGAGCTGCTGCTGCACACCTGGAACGCCACCGAGCAGGCCTATCCCGCCGAGCTCTGCCTGCACCACCAGTTCGAGCTGCATGCCGAACACACCCCCGATGCCGTCGCCCTCGTCTTCGAGGATCGCGCGATCAGCTATGCCCAGCTCAACGCCCAGGCCAACCGGCTCGCGCACGAGCTGATCGCCCTCGGCGTGCGGCCCGATTCCCGCGTCGCCCTTTGCGTCGAGCGTTCGCCGGCCCTCGTCATCGGCCTGCTCGCCATCCTCAAGGCCGGCGGCGCCTATCTCCCGCTCGACCCCGCCTATCCTCCCGAGCGCCTGGCCTACATCCTCGCCGATGCCGATCCCGCCATCGTGCTCGCCGATGCCGCCGGCCGCGCCGCCCTCGGCCACGCCGCGCTCGACGGCCGCCGCCTGCTCGACCCCGACGCGCTGCCCGAGCACCCCGCGTCCAACCCCGTCGTGCCCGACCTCACCTCGCGGCACCTTGCCTATGTGATCTACACCTCCGGCTCCACCGGCAAGCCCAAGGGCGTGATGGTCGAGCACCGCGGAACGCTCAACCTCGCTCAACTCCAGCGCCAGAACTTCTCCATCCTGCCCAGCAGCCGGATCCTCCAGTTCGCCTCCTGCGCCTTCGATGCCAGTGTCTGGGAAGTCGTCATGGCCCTGGGTTGCGGCGCCACGCTCTACCTGCCCTTCACCGCCCTGCTCAAGGACCGCGCCGCCCTGCTGCGCTACCTCGAGCAGCACCGGATCACCCACGCCACCCTGCCGCCGGCCCTGCTTCAAGGCGACAGCGCCGTGCTCGATCCCGAGCTCGCCCTGACCTTGATCCTCGCCGGCGAAGCCCCCGGGCCCGGCCTGTTCCAGGCCCTCGCCGAGCACCATGTCGTCTTCAACGCCTACGGCCCGACCGAAAGCACTGTTTGCGCGACGCTCTGGCGGTGTCCGCCAGGCTTCACCGGCGAGACGATCCCGATCGGCAAGCCCATCGCCAACACCCGCATCTACCTGCTCGACGCGCACGGGCAGCCCGTGCCGCTGGGCGCGGTCGGCGAACTCCATATCGGCGGCGACGGCCTCGCGCGCGGCTACCTCAACCGCCCCGAGCTCACCGCCGAGCGCTTCCTCGACGACCCGTTCGACCCGCGCCCAGGCGCTCGCATGTATCGCAGCGGCGATCTCGCACGCTATCTGCCCGACGGCAATATCGTCTTCCTCGGCCGTAACGATCACCAGGTCAAGATTCGCGGCTTCCGGATCGAACTCGGCGAAATCGAGTCGCGGCTGGCCGCGCATTCCGCGGTGCGCGAGGCAGTCGTGCTCGCGATCGGCGACGGCGCCGACAAGCGCCTGGTCGCCTATGTGGTGGCCGAGCATGACGAGCAGTTGATCGGCGCGCTCCGCGATCACCTCGCCGCGCAACTGCCCGACTACATGGTGCCCACCGCCTTCGTGCGGCTCGATGCCCTGCCGCTGACGCCCAATGGCAAGCTCGATCGTCGCGCGCTGCCCGCGCCGGACCAGTCCGCGCTGGTCAGGCAGGCCTACGAAGCGCCGCAAGGCGAGATCGAATCCGCGCTCGCCGAAATCTGGGCCACGTTGCTCGACATCGAACGCGTCGGTCGTCACGACAGCTTCTTCGCGCTCGGCGGGCACTCTCTGCTCGCCGTGCAACTGATCAGCCGCATCGCCGCGCTGGGTGTCGAACTACCGCTGGCCAGCCTGTTCGCGTCCCCGACCCTCGCGGGCCTGTCCTCGGTCATTGCCGATCGCGGGCACCAGGGCGCCGTCGCCCTGCCGCCCATCACGCCGCTGGCGCGCGAGGGCGAGCTGGCCTTGTCGTTCTCCCAGCAGCGGCTGTGGTTCCTGGCCCAACTCGACGGCGTCAGCGCCACCTATCACATGCCGCTGGCGCTGCGCCTGCAAGGCCGGCTCGATCAAGCAGCATGGCAGCGCGCGCTCGACACCCTGCTCGATCGCCACGAGGCGCTGCGCTCGGTGTTCGTCACCGTCCAGGGCCAGCCGCGAGTGCGGCTGCTGCCGATCGGCACCGCCTTGCCCGTCACGCACCACGACCTGCGCGGCGCGCCCGACGCCCGGCAGCAACTGCAGGCCATCAGCAGCCAGGAAGTCCATGCCGGCTTCGATCTCGAACAGGGCCCGCTGATCCGCGCTCGCCTGGTCCGCTTGAGCGAGGACGAACATGCGTTCCTGCTGACCCAGCATCACATCGTCTCGGACGGCTGGTCCCTGGACGTGCTGCTCGGCGAGCTGCAGGCGCTCTATCACGCTTACCTGCACGGCCGGCCCGATCCGCTCGCGCCGCTGGCCATCCAGTATCCCGACTACGCCGCCTGGCAGCGCCAGTGGCTCACGGGCGAACGCCTGCAGGCCCAGGTCGACTACTGGCGCGACACGCTCGCCAATGCGCCGGTCCTGCTCGACCTGCCCACCGATCGCCCCCGTCCCGCGCAGCAATCCTTCGTCGGCGCCCATGTGCCGGTGCGCTTCGACGCCGAACTCACGCAGGCGCTCAGGCGCCTCGCGCAAACCCATGGCGTCACGCCGTACATGATCGTGATGGCCGCCTGGGCCGCCGTGCTCGCGCGGCTGTCGGGCCAGCAGGACATCGTGATCGGCACGCCCAGCGCGAATCGCAATCGCCAGGAGGTCGAGCCGCTGATCGGCTTCTTCGTCAACACGCTGGCGCTGCGCCTGGATCTGTCCGGCGCGCCCGACGCCGCCACCCTGCTCGCGCGCGTGCGCCAGGCGGCGCTGGCCGCGCAGGACCACCAGGACCTGCCCTTCGAGCAGGTGGTCGAGATCGTCAACCCGCCGCGCAACCTGGGCCATGCCCCGCTGTTCCAGGTGATGTTCGCATGGCAATCCCGACAAGGCGCCGCGCTGGACCTGCCGGGACTGGAGGCGACGCCGCTGCCGCTGGCCTATGACGCGGTGAATTTCGATCTGGAGCTGGCGCTCGAGGAAAGCGGGCATGACATCGCCGGCACCCTCAACTATTCGACGGCGCTGTTCGAACCGGGCACGATCGAGCGGCAGCTCGTCTATCTGCGCGCGATGCTGCTGGCAATGGTGCGCGACGAAGCACGAGCGATCGACAGTTTCGACATCCTGCCGCCCGAGGAGCGCGAGCTGCTGCTGCACACCTGGAACGCCACCGAGCAGGCCTATCCCGCCGAGCTCTGCCTGCACCACCAGTTCGAGCTGCATGCCGAACACACCCCCGATGCCGTCGCCCTCGTCTTCGAGGATCGCGCGATCAGCTATGCCCAGCTCAACGCCCAGGCCAACCGGCTCGCGCACGAGCTGATCGCCCTCGGCGTGCGGCCCGATTCCCGCGTCGCCCTTTGCGTCGAGCGTTCGCCGGCCCTCGTCATCGGCCTGCTCGCCATCCTCAAGGCCGGCGGCGCCTATCTCCCGCTCGACCCCGCCTATCCTCCCGAGCGCCTGGCCTACATCCTCGCCGATGCCGATCCCGCCATCGTGCTCGCCGATGCCGCCGGCCGCGCCGCCCTCGGCCACGCCGCGCTCGACGGCCGCCGCCTGCTCGACCCCGACGCGCTGCCCGAGCACCCCGCGTCCAACCCCGTCGTGCCCGACCTCACCTCGCGGCACCTTGCCTATGTGATCTACACCTCCGGCTCCACCGGCAAGCCCAAGGGCGTGATGGTCGAGCACCGCGGAACGCTCAACCTCGCTCAACTCCAGCGCCAGAACTTCTCCATCCTGCCCAGCAGCCGGATCCTCCAGTTCGCCTCCTGCGCCTTCGATGCCAGTGTCTGGGAAGTCGTCATGGCCCTGGGTTGCGGCGCCACGCTCTACCTGCCCTTCACCGCCCTGCTCAAGGACCGCGCCGCCCTGCTGCGCTACCTCGAGCAGCACCGGATCACCCACGCCACCCTGCCGCCGGCCCTGCTCCAAGGCGACAGCGCCGTGCTCGATCCCGAGCTCGCCCTGACCTTGATCCTCGCCGGCGAAGCCCCCGGGCCCGGCTTGTTCCAGGCCCTCGCCGAACACCATGTCGTGTTCAACGCCTACGGCCCGACCGAAAGCACTGTTTGCGCGACGCTCTGGCGGTGTCCGACAGGCTTCACCGGCGAGACGATCCCGATCGGCAAGCCCATCGCCAACACCCGCATCTACCTGCTCGACGCGCACGGGCAGCCCGTGCCGCTGGGCGCGGTCGGTGAACTCCATATCGGCGGCGACGGCCTCGCACGCGGCTATCTCAACCGCCCCGAGCTCACCGCCGAGCGCTTCCTCGACGACCCGTTCGACCCGCGCCCAGGCGCTCGCATGTATCGCAGCGGCGACCTCGCCCGCTATCTGCCCGACGGCAATATCGTCTTCCTCGGCCGTAACGATCACCAGGTCAAGATCCGCGGCTTCCGGATCGAGCTCGGCGAGATCGAGGCCCGGCTGGCCGCGCATTCCGCGGTGCGCGAGGCAGTCGTGCTCGCGATCGGCGACGGCGCCGACAAGCGCCTGGTCGCCTACGTGGTGGCCGAGCATGACGAGCAGTTGATCGGCGCGATCCGCGATCACCTCGCCGCGCAACTGCCCGACTACATGGTGCCCACCGCCTTCGTGCGGCTCGACGCCCTGCCGCTGACGCCCAATGGCAAGCTCGATCGTCGCGCGCTGCCCGCGCCGGACCAGTCCGCGTTGTTCAGGCAAGCCTATGAAGCGCCCCAAGGCGAGATCGAATCCGCGCTCGCCGAAATCTGGGCCACGCTGCTCGACATCGAGCGCGTCGGTCGTCACGACAGCTTCTTCGCGCTCGGCGGGCATTCCCTGCTCGCTGTGCAGTTGACCGAGCAACTGCGCCAGCGAGGCTTGAGCCTGGCCGTGCGCGACCTGTTCCAGGCGCCGGTCCTGAGCGCGCTCGCCCAGCGTCTGGAACAGCAGCGCGGGCAATCCCGCGAAATCCAGGTGCCCGACAACCTGATCACCCGCGATACCCAGGCGATCACCCCCGAGCTGCTGCCCCTCGTCAGCCTCACCCAGCCCGAGATCGACCATCTGGTCCAGCAGGTGCCCGGCGGCGTGAGCGCCATCCAGGACATCTACGCGCTTTCCCCGCTGCAGGACGGCATCCTCTTCCACCATCTGCTGGCCACCCGCGGCGACCCCTATCTGTTGATCCTCCAGGTGGCCTTCGCCTCGCGCGAGCACCTGGATCGTTACCTCGATGCCGTGCAGCTGGTGATCGCGCGTCACGACGTGCTGCGCACCGCCTTCGTCTGGGAAGGCCTGTCCCGTCCGGCACAGGTGGTATGGCGCGACGCGCCGCTCGCGTTCACCGAATTGAGCCTCGATCCCGCTGACGGGCCCGTGGCCGAGCAACTGGCCCGACGCTTCGATCCGCGCGAGCATCGCATCGACCTGGGCCAGGCGCCGCTGCTGCGCTTCGCCGCCGCGCGGGACGAACAGGGCCGCTGGCTGCTGGTCGAGCTGCTGCATCACCTGATCGGCGATCACTCCACCATGGAGATCCTGCACCGCGAGGTGCAAGCCATCCTGGCCGGACGCGCCGACCAGTTGTCGCCCCCGCAACCATTCCGCAACCTGGTGGCGCAGGCGCATCTCGGCGTGAGTCAGCAGGAGCACGAAGCTTTCTTCCGCGCCATGCTGGGCGATGTCGAGGAGCCCACGCTGCCCTTCGGCCTCACCGAGGTGCACCTCGACGGCTCGCGGGTGGTCGAGGCCCAGCGCATGCTGCCGCAGGCACTGAACGACCAGTTGCGCGCACAGGCACGGCGCCTGGGCGTGAGCCTCGCGAGCCTGTGCCACCTGGCCTGGGCGCAGGTGCTCGCCCGCGCCAGCGGGCAGGATCGCGTCGTGTTCGGCACCGTGCTGTTCGGCCGGATGCAGGGCGGCGCGGGCGCCGACCAGGCGATGGGCCTGTTCATCAACACCCTGCCCCTGCGCGTGGATCTCGACGATACCGGCGTGGAGCAGGCGGTGCACGACACGCATGCGCTGCTGGCCAGCCTGCTCGACCACGAACACGCCTCGCTCGCGCTGGCCCAGCAATGCAGCGGCGTGCCCGCCGGCTCGCCGCTGTTCAGCGCGCTGCTGAACTACCGCCACAACGTGGTGGCCGTCGAACAGGAAAACGCCGAGTCGGGGATCGACTTCCTGCATGGAGAGGAACGCACCAACTATCCGCTCACGCTCGCCGTGGAGGACTTCGGCAATGCCCTGGGCGTGACCACCCAGGTGGTGGACAGGCTCGATGCCGAACGCGTCGGGAACTACCTCGTCCAGGCGCTGGAAAGCTTGGCCGAGGCCCTCGACCGGACGCCGGCGCTACCGGTCCGGCAACTGGAAATCCTGCCGCCCGAGGAACGCGCGCTATTGCTCGACGCCTGGAATCCCGGCCGCGACACGCCAGCCGAGGCGTCTTGCGTTCATCGGCACATCGAACGGCAGGCCGAGCGCACGCCCGATGCCGCCGCGCTCGTCTTCGAGGAGCAAACGCTCGGTTATGCCCAGCTCAACGAGCGCGCCAACCGGCTCGCGCACGAGCTGATCGCACTCGGCGTGCGGCCCGATTCGCGCGTCGCCCTCTGCGTCGAGCGTTCGATCGCGATGGTCGTCGGCCTGCTCGCCGTCCTCAAGGCCGGCGGCGCCTACGTCCCGCTCGACCCCGCCTATCCCGGCGAGCGACTGGCCCATATCCTCGCCGATGCCGATCCCGACATCGTGCTCGTCGATGCCGCCGGCCGTGCCGCCCTCGGCGAGGCCGCGCTGGCAGGGCGTCGCCAGCTCGACCCGAATGCGCTGCCCGATCGCCCCGCGACGAACCCGGTCGTGCCGGGTTTGACGTCGCGGCACCTCGCCTATGTGATCTACACCTCCGGCTCCACCGGCACGCCCAAGGGCGTCATGGTCGAGCATCGCGGCCTCGCCAATCTGATGAGCTGGTATCTCGGAGAGGTCGGGCTCGGGGCCGAGGACACGGTGCTGATCGTCACCTCGCACAACTTCGACCTGACGCAGAAGAACCTGCTCGGCCCGCTGATGGTGGGCGGCAGCCTGCATCTGGCCAGGCCGCGCTTCGAGCCGGCCTCGATCCTGGCGCAGATCCGCGGCGAGGGCATCGATCACCTCAACCTGTCGCCGAGCGCCTTCCATGCGCTGATTGATGCCGATACCGGCCACGACCTCGCTCGCCTGCGCCGCGTCGTGCTTGGCGGCGAACCGATCCAGGCGGCCAAGCTCGCCGGCATCGCCGCGCCGCGGCCGGTGTTCGTCAACAGCTACGGCCCGACCGAATGCAGCGACGTGGCCGGCTGGCATGTGCTGTCGCCGGAACTGGAGACTTACCACGATGCGCCGGTGCCCTTGGGCAAGCCGATTCCTCATGCGCGGATTCATCTGCTCGACGCGCACGGCCGGCTGGTGCCGCTGGGCGTGCCCGGCGAACTCTGCATCGGCGGCGTGGGCGTCGCGCGCGGCTATCTCAACCGCCCCGAACTCACCGCCGAGCGCTTCGTGCGCGATCCCTTCGCCGGTGATGCCGACGCTCGCATGTATCGCACCGGCGACCTCGCCCGTTACCTGCCCGACGGCAATATCGAATACCTCGGCCGCAACGACTTCCAGGTCAAGATCCGTGGTTTCCGAATCGAGCTCGGCGAGATCGAGGCGCGGCTCGCGGAATATCCCGCCGTGCGCGAGGCGGTCGTGCTCGCACTCGGCGACGGCGCCGACAAGCGTTTGGTCGCCTATGTCGTGGCCGAGCATGACGAGCAGTTGATCGGCGCGATCCGCGATCACCTCGCCGCGCAACTGCCCGACTACATGGTGCCCACCGCCTTCGTGCGGCTCGATGCCCTGCCGCTCAGCCCCAACGGCAAGCTCGATCGCCGCGCGCTGCCCGCGCCCGATTCGTCCGCGCTTGCTCGTCAGGTCTATGAAGCGCCTCAAGGCGAGATCGAATGTGCGCTTGCTGAAATCTGGGCCGAGTTGCTCGGTGTCGAACGCGTCGGCCGTCACGACAGCTTCTTCGCACTCGGCGGGCATTCCCTGCTCGCCGTGCGGCTGACCGAACAACTGCGCCAGCGAGGACTGGGACTGGCTGTCCGCGACCTGTTCCAGACCTCCGACCTGAGCGCGCTCGCCCAGCGCCTGGAGCAGCAACGCGGACAATCCCGCGAAATCCAGGTGCCCGACAACCTGATCACGCGCGAGACCCAAGCGATCACGCCCGAGTTGCTGCCCCTCGTCAGCCTCACCCAGCCCGAGATCGACCATCTGGTCCAGCAGATTCCCGGCGGCGTGAGCGCCATCCAGGACATCTACGCGCTCTCCCCGCTGCAGGACGGCATCCTCTTCCATCACCTGCTGGCCACCCGCGGCGACCCCTACCTGCTGATCCGCCAGGTCGCCTTCGCCTCGCGCGAGCACCTGGATCGCTATCTCGATGCTGTGCAGCAGGTGATCGCCCGGCACGACATCCTGCGCACCGCCTTCTTCTGGGAAGGCCTGTCTCGCCCCGCGCAAGTCGTGTTGCGCGAGGCGCCGCTGATCCTCACCGAGCTGGAATTCGATCCCGTCGACGGCCCCGTCGCCGAGCAACTGGCCCGGCACTTCGATCCGCGCGAGCACCGCATCGACCTGGACCAAGCCCCGCTTCTGCGCTTCGCCGCCGCCCGGGACGAGCAAGGCCGCTGGCTGCTGATCGAGCTGCTGCATCACCTGATCGGCGATCACTCCACCACGGAGATCCTGCATCGCGAGGTGCAGGCCATCCTGGCGCAACGCACCGCCCAGTTGCCGTCGCCGCAACCGTTCCGCAACCTCGTGGCGCAGGCGCACCTCGGCGTGAGTCGGCAGGAGCACGAAACGTTCTTCCGCGCCATGCTGGCCGATGTCGAGGAACCCACCTTGCCGTTCGGCCTTACCGAGGTGCATCTCGACGGCTCGCGCGTCATCGAAGCCCATCGCATGCTGCCGCAGGCGCTGAACGACCGCCTGCGCGCGCAGGCACGGCGCCTGGGCGTGAGCCTGGCGAGCCTGTGCCACCTGGCCTGGGCACAGGTGCTCGGCCGCGCCAGCGGACAGGATCGCGTCGTGTTCGGCACCGTCATGTTCGGGCGCATGCAGGGCGGCGCGGGCGCCGACCAGGCCATGGGCCTGTTCATCAACACCCTGCCCCTGCGCATGGACCTGGGCGAGACCGGCGTGGAGCAGGCGGTGCGCCACACGCATACGCTGCTGGCCAGCCTGATCGACCACGAACACGCCTCGCTCGCGCTCGCGCAGCAATGCAGCGGCGTGCCCGCCGGCTCGCCGCTGTTCAGCGCGCTGCTGAACTACCGTCACAACGTGGTGGCCGTCGATCAGGAAAACGCCGATTCCGGCATCGAGTTCCTCCATGCGGAGGAACGTACCAACTACCCCCTCACGCTCTCGGTGGAGGACTTCGGCGACAGCCTGGGCCTGACCGCCCAGGTGGTCGACACGCTCGATGCCGCGCGCGTGAACGCCTACCTCGCGCAAGCCCTGGCGAGCCTGGCCGACGCGCTCGACGAGACGCCGGCGCTGCCGGTCCGGCAACTGGAGATCCTGCCGCCCGAGGAACGCGCGCTGTTGCTGAACAACTGGAACGAAGCGGCGCGGCGCTTTGCGTCGGATCGGTGTTCGCACCAGCAGTTCGAGCGGCAGGCCGAGCGCACGCCCGATGCCGTCGCGCTCGTCTTCGAGGAGCAAACGCTCAGCTATGCCCAGCTCAACGCCCGGGCCAACCGGCTCGCGCACGAGCTGATCGCGCTCGGCGTGCAGCCCGACACGCGCGTCGCCCTCAGCGTGGAGCGATCGCCGGCGATCGTCGTCGGCCTGCTCGCCATTCTCAAGGCCGGCGGCGCCTATGTGCCGCTCGACCCGGTATATCCCGGCGAGCGACTGGCCCACATCCTCGCCGATGCCGATCCCGCCATCGTGCTCGCCGATGCGGCCGGCCGTGCCGCCCTCGGCGAGGCCGCGCTGGCCAAGCGTCATGTGCTCGACCCCAATGCGCTGCCCGAGCGCCCGGCCAGTAACCCGAGCGTGCCCGGCCTCGCTTCGCATCACCTCGCCTATGTGATCTACACCTCCGGCTCCACCGGCAAGCCCAAGGGCGTGATGGTCGAGCATCGCCAGGTGGAACGCCTGTTCGAAGCCACCGCGCACTGGTATCGCTTCGACGAGCGGGACGTCTGGTGCCTGTTCCACTCGTTCGCCTTCGACTTCTCGGTCTGGGAAATCTGGGGGGCATTGCGCCACGGCGGCACCCTGCTCATCGTGCCGCACCCGGTCGCGCGCTCGCCCGAAGCCTTCCATCGACTGGTCTGCCGGCATGGCGTCACCGTGCTCAACCAGACCCCCAGCGCCTTCAAGACCTTCATCGCCGCCGCACGGCAGAACCCCTTGCCGGACCGGCTGCGCTACGTGGTCTTCGGCGGCGAAGCGCTCGAACCCAGCATCCTGCAGAGCTGGTACGCCGGGCGCGACGCGAACCTGCCGCAGCTGGTCAATATGTACGGCATCACCGAGACCACCGTGCACGTCACCTATCGCGCGCTCGGCCCGAGCGATGCCCAGCAGGGCGGCAGCCCGATCGGGCGGCCGATTCCCGACCTGAGGCTCTACCTGCTCGACGCGCATCGCCAGCCGGTGCCGCTGGGCGCGGTCGGCGAGCTGCATATCGGCGGCGACGGCGTCGCGCGCGGCTATCTCAACCGCCCCGAACTCAATGCCGAGCGTTTCCTCGACGATCCCTTCGTCGAGCAGGCCGATGCCCGCATGTATCGCACCGGCGACCTCGCGCGCTACCTGCCCGACGGCAGCCTGGTGTTCCTCGGCCGCAACGATCACCAGGTCAAGATCCGCGGCTTCCGCATCGAGCTCGGCGAAATCGAGGCGCGCCTGGCCGCGCACCCGGCCGTGCGCGAGGCGGTGGTGCTCGCGCTGGGCGAGGCGACCGACAAGCGCCTGGTCGCCTACGTGGTGGCCGAGCACGACCCGCTGCTGGCCGGCGCGCTGCGCGATCACCTCGCGGCGCAACTGCCCGATTACATGGTGCCCGCTGCCTTCGTGCGGCTCGACGCGCTGCCCCTGACGCCCAATGGCAAGCTCGACAGCCGCGCGCTGCCGGCGCCGGACCAGGCCGCGCTGGCCAGCCAGGCCTACGAGGCGCCCGAGGGCGAGACCGAATGCGCGCTGGCCGCGATCTGGGCCGAGCTGCTGGAAGTGGAACGCGTCGGCCGCCACGACAGCTTCTTCGCGCTCGGCGGCCACTCGCTGCTCGCCGTGCGCCTGATCGAGGAACTGCGCAAGGCCTTCGGCGTGAAATTCCACCTGGCGACGCTGTACCAGCAACCCCTGCTCGCGCAACTGGCGGACGCCTTGATCTCCTTGCAGATCGCTCAATACGCGGACGGAGACATCGAGGATCTGGAACAGGAACTCGGCTCGCTGTCCGACGACGACTTACTGAAGATTTTATCGGCGGGTACCTAAATGAATAATCTGACGGATAACTCCAATCGGCTCAAACGCGAAGCCCTGCTCAAGATTCTTCAGCAACGCAACACCCGCCAGCCCGAGCCGGTCGAACCCGAGCTGCGTGCCCGAAGCGATCGGCAAGCCGAGCTGCCGCTGTCGTTCGCCCAGCAGCGGCTGTGGTTCCTCGCCCAGCTCGACGGCGTCAGCGCCACCTACCACATCCCGCTGGCGCTGCGCCTGCAAGGCCGGCTCGACGCAACAGCATGGCAGCGCGCGCTCGACACCCTGCTCGATCGTCACGAGGCGCTGCGCTCGACCTTCGTGGCGATCGGCGGCCAGCCGCAGGTGCGGCTGCTGCCGGTGGGCACCGCCCTGCCCGTCACGCACCACGATCTGCGTGACGTGCCCGACGCGCAGCAGCAGTTGCAGCGCATCGGCACGCAGGAGGCCCATGCCCCCTTCGATCTCGAACGCGGCCCGCTGATCCGCGGCTGCCTGATCCGCCTGGCCGAGGACGAACATGCGTTCCTGCTGACCCAGCATCACATCGTGGCCGACGGCTGGTCCTTCGAGGTCCTGCTGCGCGAATTGCAGGCGCTCTATGGCGCTTATCTGGATGGCTTGCCCGATCCGCTCGCGCCGCTGGCCATCCAGTATCCCGACTATGCCGCCTGGCAACGCCAGTGGCTCACGGGCGAACGCCTGCAGGCCCAGGTCGACTACTGGCGCGGCACGCTCGCCGATGCGCCGGTCCTGCTCGAGCTGCCCACCGATCGGCCTCGTCCCGCGCAGCAGTCGTTCGCCGGTGCTCACGTGCCGGTGCGCTTCGACGCCGAGCTCACGCAGGCGCTCAGGCGCCTGGCGCAAACCCATGGCGTGACGCTGTTCATGACCGTGATGGCCGCCTGGGCCGCCGTGCTCGCGCGTCTGTCGGGCCAGCAGGACCTGGTGATCGGCACCCCCAGCGCGAACCGCAACCGCCGCGAAATCGCGCCGCTGATCGGCTTCTTCGTCAACACGCTGGCGCTGCGCCTGGATCTGTCCGGCGCGCCCGACACCGCCACCCTGCTCGCGCGCGTGCGCCAGGCGGCGCTTGCCGCGCAGGACCACCAGGACCTGCCCTTCGAGCAGGTCGTCGAGATCGTCAACCCGCCCCGCAGCCTGGGATATACGCCGCTGTTCCAGGCGATGTTCGCCTGGCAGTCCCGACAAGGGCAGTCGCTGCCGCTGCCGGGCGTGGACGTCACGCCGCTGCCGCTGGCCTATGATTCGGCCAAGTTCGACCTGGAGCTGTCGCTCGAGGAGAACGGCGAGGAGATCGCCGGCGCGCTCAGCTACGCGACGGCGCTGTACGATCCGGCCACCATGGAACGGCATGTCGCCTACCTGGGAGCGGTGCTGCTCGCCATGACGCGGAACGACGCGCGATCCGTGCACCGGCTGCCGCTGCTCGCCGAGGCCGAGCGCGACCAGTTGCTGTATCGATGGAACGACACCGATACGGCGTTCCCGCGGGAACGCTGCATCGCCTCGCTGTTCGAGGTGCAGGCGCTCGACACGCCCGATGCGATCGCGGTGGCGTTCGACCACGACACGCTCACCTATGCCGCACTCAATACCCGGGCCAACCGGCTTGCCCATCATCTGCTCGATCTCGGCGTGGGTCCCGACGTCCGAGTCGCCTTGTGCGTCGAACGCAGCCTCGACCTGGTGGTCGGCGCGCTCGCCATCCTCAAGGCCGGCGGCGCCTACGTGCCGCTCGACCCCGGTTATCCCGCCGAGCGCCTGCAGTTCATGCTCGAGGACAGCGAACCGGTCGCGCTGCTGACACAGCGCCGCCTGCAAGCTTCGATCGCCGGCAGCGCCGCCATCCCGGTGGTGCTGCTCGACGATCCCGAAGCCGCCTGGCACGACCTCGACGCCGCCAACCCCGACGCGGCGGCGCAGGGCCTCACCGCGCGGCACCTCGCCTATGTGGTCTATACCTCGGGCTCGACCGGCACGCCGAAGGGCGTGATGGTCCCGCACCACGGCGTGGTCAGGCTGGTGCGCGACACCAATTATTTCCAGGTGCAGCCGGACGCCGCCTTCGCGCTCGCCTCCAACACGTCCTTCGACGCGGCCACCTTCGAGATCTGGGCGCCCTTGCTGAACGGCGCGCGCATCGAGGTGATCCGGCAGGAAACCCTGCTCTCGCCTGCCGCGCTGGCCGCGAAGCTCAAGCAGAGCAAGGTCACCGCCCTGTTCCTGACCACCGCGCTGTTCAACCAGATCGCGCGCGAGCCGGTCGATGCCTTCAGCGAACTGCATTACCTGATGTTCGGCGGCGAAGCGGTGGATCCGCAATGCGTCGCCCAGGTGCTGCGGCGCGGCAAGCCGCGGCACCTGCTGCATGTCTACGGCCCCACCGAAACCGTGACCTTCGCCAGCTGGTACGAGGTCGACCGCGTCGAGCCGGGCGAGAACGTCCCGATCGGCCGGCCGATCTCGAACACCCGCTTCTACGTTCTCGACGAACACGGCGAGCCGGTTCCGATCGGCGCGCCGGGCGAGCTGTATATCGGCGGGGCCGGCGTGGTGCGCGGCTACCTGAACCGGCCCGAACTCAGCGCCGAGCGCTTCGTCGACGACCCCTACGCCGCCCAGGCCGGTGCCCGCCTGTATCGCACCGGCGATCTCGTGCGCTATCGGCCCGACGGCAATCTGGAGTTCATCGGCCGCAACGACTTCCAGGTCAAGATCCGGGGCTTTCGCATCGAGCTCGGCGAAATCGAGGCCCGGATCATGGCGCGGCCCGAGATCCGCAGCGCCGTGGTCATCGCGCGCGAGGACCAGCCCGGCAACAAGCGCGTGGTCGCCTACTGCGTGCCGGAGGATGGCCTCGACGCTCCCCTCGACGTCGAGGCGCTGCACACGCACCTGCTCGCCACCATGCCGGCCTACATGGTGCCGGCCGCCTATGTGAGCCTCGACGCCCTGCCGCTGACGCCCAACGGCAAGCTCGACCGCCGCGCGCTGCCCGTGCCGGATTCGTCCGCGCTCGCCCGTCAGGCTTATGAAGCGCCCCAAGGCGAGATCGAATCCGCGCTCGCCGAAATCTGGGCCGAGCTGCTCGGCGTCGAGCGCGTCGGCCGCCACGACGGCTTCTTCTCGCTCGGCGGGCACTCCCTGCTCGCCGTGCGGCTGATCAGCCGCATCGCCGCGCTCGGCACCGAGCTGCCTCTCGCCAGCCTGTTCGCCTCGCCCACGCTCGCCGGCCTGGCCGCGATCATTGCCGACCGGCTGGAGCAGGGCGCCGCCGCGCTGCCGCCCATCACGCCGATTTCGCGCGACGGCGAGCTGCCGCTCTCCTTCGCCCAGCAGCGGCTGTGGTTCCTCGCCCAGCTGGACGGCGTCAGCGCCACCTATCACATCCCGCTGGCGCTGCGCCTGCAAGGCCGGCTCGATCAAGCAGCATGGCAGCGCGCGCTCGACACCCTGCTCGATCGTCACGAGGCGCTGCGCTCGGTATTCGTCGCGGTCCAGGGCCAGCCGCAGGTGCGGCTGCTGCCGGTCGGCACCGCCTTGCCCGTCACGCATCACGACCTGCGCGATGCGCCCGACGCGCAGCAGCAGTTGCAGGCCATCAGCGTCCAGGAGGCGCATGCGCCCTTCGACCTGGAGCACGGCCCGCTGATCCGCGCTCGCCTGGTCCGCTTGAGCGAGGACGAACATGCGTTCCTGCTGACCCAGCATCACATCGTCTCCGACGGCTGGTCCTTCGACGTCCTGTTCAGCGAACTGCAGGCGCTCTATCGGGCCTGCCTGGATGGCCGGCCCGATCCGCTCGCGCCGCTGGCGGTCCAGTACCCCGACTACGCGGCCTGGCATCGACAACTGCTGTCGGGCGAGCGCCTGCAGGCCCAGGGCGAGTATTGGCGCGACACGCTCGCCGATGCGCCGGTCCGGCTCGACCTGCCCACCGACCATCCCCGTCCCGCGCAGCAGTCGTTCGCCGGCGCCCATGCACCGCTGCAACTGGATGCCGGGCTCACCGCGGCGCTGCGCCGCCTGTCGCAAGCGCATGGCGTGACGCTGTTCATGACCGTGATGGCCGCCTGGGCCGCCGTGCTCGCGCGTCTGTCGGGCCAGCAGGACATCGTGATCGGCACGCCCAGCGCGAATCGCAATCGCCAGGAGGTCGAGCCGCTGATCGGTTTCTTCGTCAACACGCTGGCGCTGCGCCTCGATCTGTCCGGCACGCCCGACGCCGCCGCCTTGCTCGCGCGCGTGCGTCAGGCGGCGCTGGCCGCGCAGGATCACCAGGACCTGCCCTTCGAGCAGGTCGTCGAGATCGTCAACCCGTCCCGCAACCTGAATCACACGCCGCTGTTCCAGGTGATGTTCAGTTGGCAGACCCGGCAGGCTTCGTCGGCTTCCCTGCAACTGCCGGACCTCGACGTGAGCCCGCTGCCGCTGTCCTACGACACCGTCAAGTTCGACCTGGAACTGGCGCTGGAGGAGAACGGCGACGCGATCGCCGGTGTGCTCGGTTATTCGACGGCATTGTTCGAGCGCGCCACGATCGAACGGCATCTCGCTTACCTGGAGGCCATGCTGCGGGCGATGGCCCGGGACGAGACGCAGGCGCTCGATCATGTCGACATCCTGCCGCCCGGGGAGCGCGAACTGCTGCTGGGCAATGGAAATGCGACGCAGGCGGACTATCCCGAGCCGCCTTGCATTCATCGGCAATTCGAACAGCAGGTCGAGCGCAAGCCCGACGCCGTCGCCCTGGTCTTCGAGGAGCAAACGCTCAGTTATGCCCAGATCAACGAACGGGCCAACCGGCTCGCGCACGAGCTGATCGCCCTCGGCGTGCAACCCGATTCCCGCGTGGCCGTCTGCGTCGAGCGATCTCCCGCCCTGTTCGTCGGCCTGCTCGCCGTCCTCAAGGCCGGTGGCGCCTACCTTCCGCTCGACCCCGCATATCCCGGCGAGCATCCGGCCCAGATCCTCGCCGATGCCGATCCGGCCATCGTGCTCGCCGATGCCGCCGGTCGCGACGCCCTCGGCGAGGCTGCGCTCGCCGGGCGTCGTCTGCTAGACCCGAGCGCGTTGCTGCCCGAGCGCCCGGCGACCAACCCGGTCGTGCCCGGTCTCGCCTCGCAACACCTCGCCTATGTGATCTACACCTCCGGCTCCACCGGCAAGCCCAAGGGCGTCATGGTCGAGCACCGACAGGTGGCGAGCTTGCTCGAAGCCGCCGCGGCCCCGTATCGCCTCGATGCCGAGGACGTCTGGTGCCTGTTCCACTCGCCGGCGTCGGACCTCTCGGTCTGGGAAACCTGGGGCGCATTGTGCGGCGGCGCAAGACTGGTCATCGCCTCGCATCAGGTCGCGGGCACGCCCGAGGCCCTCCATCGACTGATCTGCCGGCATGGCGTCACCGTGCTCGGTCAATCCCCCGGCGCCTTCACCGCGTTGGCCGCCGCGGCCGGGCAGAGCCCGCTACGCGATCGCCTGCGCTACGTGCTCCTCGGCAGGGACGCGCTCGACGCCGCCGTCCTGCCGCGCTGGCATGCCGAGCACGACGAGGCCCTGCCCCGGCTGATCAACATGTACGGTGCCACAGAGACCACCGTGCACGCGACGCATCACGCCCTCGAGCCGCAGGACGCGCGACGGGGCGGCAACCCGATCGGGCGTCCCATCGCGGGCCGCAAGCTCTACCTGCTCGACGCGCATAGTCAGCCCGTGCCGCTGGGTGCCGTGGGCGAACTGTATGTGGGCGGCGACGGCGTCGCGCGCGCCTACCTGAACCGCCCCGAACTCAGCGCCGAGCGTTTCCTCGACGATCCGTTCGCCGGCCGCGCCAACGCCCGCATGTACCGCAGCGGCGATCTCGCCCGCTACCTGCCCGACGGCAATCTCGTACTCCTCGGCCGCCTCGATCAACAACTCGCAATTCGCGGTGTTCGCGTCGAGCCGGCACGGATCGAGGCGCATCTGCTCGCGCATCCCGCTGTCCGCGAAGCCGTGGTGCTGATGCGCGACGAGGCCGCGGACCCGCGCCTGGTCGCCTACGTGGTGGCCGAGCCCGACGAGCAGTTGATCGACGTGCTGCGCGAGCAGCTCGCCGCCCGGCTGCCCGACTACATGGTGCCTGCCGCCTTCGTGCGGCTCGACGCCCTGCCGCTGACCCACAACGGCAAACTCGACCGCTGCGCGCTGCCGCTGGAGCAACCCGCGCCCGCGTCCCGGGCCTACGAGGCCCCCGAGGGGGAGACCGAATGCACGCTCGCCGCGGTCTGGGCCGAGCTGCTCGGCATCGAGCGCATCGGCCGTCACGACAGCTTCTTCGTGCTGGGCGGCTTCTCGCTGATGGCCGTGCGAATGATCGTCAAGCTCCGCCAGAAGGGCCTGGAACTGGCGATTCGAGACCTGTTCCAGACGCCCGTCCTGAGCGTACTGGCCCAACGCCTGGATCAGCAGCGCAGCAACCGGGACCGGGAGATCGAGATCCCGGCCAACCGGATCACGCCCGACACTCGCGCGATCACGCCCGAGCTGTTGCCGCTCATCAGCCTCACCCAGCCCGAGATCGACCATCTGGTCCAGCAGGTGCCCGGCGGCGTGAGCGCCATCCAGGACATCTACGCGCTCTCCCCGTTGCAGGACGGCATTCTCTTCCACCATCTGCTGGCCACCCGCGGCGACCCCTACCTGGTGATCCAGCAGGCGGCCTTCGCTTCGCGCGAGCACCTGGATCGCTACCTCGATGCCGTGCAACAGGTGGTGGCTCGCCACGACGTGCTGCGCACGGCCTTCGTCTGGGAGGGCCTGTCCAACCCGGCACAGGTGGTGTGGCGCGACGCGCCGCTCACGCTCGCCGAACTGAGCCTGGACCCCGCTGACGGACCTGTCGCCGAGCAACTGGCCCGGCGCTTCGACCCGCGCGAGCATCGCATCGACCTGGGCCAGGCCCCGCTGCTGCGCTTCGCCACCGCCCGCGACGAGCAGGGCCGCTGGCTGCTGGTCGAGCTGCTGCATCACGTGATCGGCGATCACTCCACCATGGAGATCCTGCATCGCGAGGTGCAGGCCATACTCGCTGGCCAGGCCGCGCAACTGCCGCCGGCCCAGCCGTTCCGCAACGCGATCGCGCAGGCTCGCCTGGGCAAGAGCCAGCAGGAGCATGAATCCTTCTTCCGCACCATGCTGGCCGACGTGGACGAGCCCACGCTGCCCTTCGGCCTCACCGAGGTGCATCTCGACGGCTCGCAGGTCAGGGAATCGCAGCGCATGCTGCCGCAGGCACTGAACGACCAGTTGCGCGCTCAGGCGCGGCGCCTGGGCGTGAGCCTGGCGAGCCTCTGCCACCTGGCCTGGGCGCAGGTGCTCGCCCGCGCCAGCGGGCAGGACCGCGTCGTGTTCGGCACCGTGCTGTTCGGCCGGATGCAGGGCGGCGCGGGCACCGACCAGGCCATGGGCCTGTTCATCAACACCCTGCCCCTGCGCATGGACCTGGACGACACCCAGGTGGAGCAGGCAGCCCGTCGCATGCATACGCTGCTGGCCGGCCTGATCGACCACGAGCACGCCTCGCTCGCGCTGGCCCAGCAATGCAGCGGCATCGCTCCCGGCTCGCCGCTGTTCAGCTCGCTGCTGAACTATCGCCACAACGTGATCGCGGCCGAACCGGAAAACGTCGATGCCGGATTCGAATTCCTGCATGCGCAGGAGCGAACCAACTATCCGCTCACGCTTGCCGTGGAAGATTTCGGCAGCTCGCTGGGCATGACCGTCCAGGTGGTCGACTCGCTCGACGTCGATCGCGTCGCCGCCTACTTCGCCCAGGCGCTGGACAGTCTCGCGACCGCGCTGGACCGAACGCCGGCGATGCCGGTCCGGCAGCTGGACATCCTGCCGCCCGAAGAGCGCGCCTTGCTGCATGAGTGGAACGCCACCAGCACGCCGTATCCCGAGGACATCTGCCTTCACCAGCAATTCGAGCAGCAGGTCGAGCGCACGCCCGACGCCGTCGCCCTCGTCTTCGAGGAGCAAACCCTCAGCTATGCCCAGCTCAACGAGCGCGCCAACCAGCTCGCGCACGAGCT
>NZ_VWWC01000127.1:0-21241 GCF_011753175.1 Burkholderia sp. Cy-637
TGAGCGCCAGCGTGCCACGCTGGCGGCCGAGCTGCCGGCGCCGCTGGCGAGCCGCGTGCACTGGCTCGACGCGCTGCCGGAGCGCTTCGAGGGCGTGGTGGTCGGCAACGAGGTGCTCGACGCGATGCCGGTGCGGCTGGTGCTGCGCGGCGCGACGGGCTGGCGCGAGCGCGGCGTGGCGGTCGACGCGGCGCGTGCCTTCGTGTTCGAGGATCGTCCCCTGCCGGAGCCCGCTGGTGTATCGGCGCTGGCGGCGCTCGACGCGCTCGAGCTGCCGGAAGGCTATCTGACCGAAATCCACGAAGCCGCGCGCGCCTTCACGGGCACCGTCTGCCGCATGCTCGCGCGCGGCGCGGCCTTCTTCATCGACTACGGCTTCCCCGCCGGCGAGTACTACCACCCGCAACGCGCCGAGGGCACCCTGATGTGCCACTACCGGCATCGCGCGCATGGCGATCCCTTCGTCTGGCCGGGGCTGCAGGACATCACCGCGCACGTCGAGTTCTCCGGCATCCACGAGGCGGCCGTGGCGGCCGGCGCCGAGCTGCTCGGCTATACCTCGCAAGGGCGCTTCCTGCTCAATGCCGGCATCACCGAGGTGCTGGCCGAGATCGACCCGGCCGACGGCGCGCGCTTCCTGCCGGCCGCCAACGCGGTGCAGAAGCTGATCGCGGAATCGGAGATGGGGGAGCTGTTCAAGGTGATCGCGTTCGGGCGCGGCATCGACGGCGGCCTCGCGGCCTTCGCGCGCGGCGAACGCTCGCACGCGCTCTAGGAGGCCAGACGCTCATGTTCCGCTGGCTGCTGGTGTCCTTCGTGGCGGTGATGGTGCTGGCGCGCAGCTGGCCCTGGCTGTCCAAGCTCGGCGTCGGGCGCCTGCCCGGCGACGTGACGATCCGGATCGGCTCGCGCGCCTATCCGTTCCCCTTCATGTCGACCCTGGTGCTGATGGCGATCATCTCGGTGATCGCGAAGCTCTGGTGACGCGATGCGTCGATCGAATCCGTGCCGCGCGCCGTCGCGGCGCGCGGCCCATCCTCCCTTCGATCAATGCGACAGCTCGCCGACGATGCGCCTGACCAGCGCTTCCGCGTCGTCGAGCGCCTCGCGCTCGCTCGCGCGGACGCTGTCCGCCTCGTACTCGGTGTTGTCGGGTGAGTCGCCGTCCGAGCGGGACAGGATCACGTAGCCGCGGAAGCGGCCCCCTTCCGCCGCGCGCGTATAGGCGTTCGCCGTATAGCCGCGGGACGTCATGCGGATGCCGTTCATGCAGGTCTCCCGGAAAGTGGGACGCTTCATCCTAGCATCGCGCGCGCGGTGCTGCCGAACCGCGGGATTGGGGTGCGAACGTGCTGGCGACGACTCGCCGGGCGGACTTGGGCGATCGGTGAAAGTGCCTGCCAGGCAAGGAATATGGGGCGACGGGGCGAGCTTTGGAAAGGGCCGGAAGACAGGCGGGCGTGGCGCTGTGAACGCGTCGGCGCGGGCCGGAAAGATGCCCGGGAAGCCGGGAAAACGGCAAGCAGGCGAAACCGGCGAAACCGGCGAAACCGGGATAGGCG
The DNA here is from genome assembly GCF_011753175.1 of Burkholderia sp. Cy-637. Taxonomy (NCBI): domain Bacteria; kingdom Pseudomonadati; phylum Pseudomonadota; class Betaproteobacteria; order Burkholderiales; family Burkholderiaceae; genus Burkholderia; species Burkholderia sp. Cy-637. Next base: position 1,563 of record NZ_VWWC01000127.1, read on the forward strand.
ACAAGCGGGGCCGGAACCTCCCGGTTCCGACCGTTCCCGCGATCAGGCAGGTGAGCCGGTTCAGCCGGCCAGCAGCGCGTTCACTTCCTCGAGCGTCGGCGCATGCGCGCCGGTATGGCGGCAGGCGGCGGCGCCGGAGGCCAGCGCGAAGGCCAGGTGCTCGGGCCAGGCGCGCTGCGGCTCGGTCATCAGGCTGACCAGCAGGCCGCCGATCGAGGCGTCGCCCGCGCCCACCGTGTCGGCCACCTCGACGCGCGGCGGCCGCGCCTCGAACGTCGCGTCGCCGGCATACAGCGTGGCCGCATCCGAGCCGCGCGTGACCAGCAGCGTGGCGGCCGGATTCAGCGCGCGCAACTCGGCGATCGCCTCGGCCTCGCCGCCGGCGAACAGGTGGCGCAGGTCCTCGTCCGACACCTTCACCAGGTCGGCGAGCTTCACCATCTTCTCCAGCGTCGGGCGATAGGCCGCCGTCATCAGGTTGCGGTAGTTCGGGTCGAAGCTGATCCTCACGCCGCGCTCGCGCAGGCTGGCGGCCAGCGCCACCAGGGTGGCGGCCAGCGGCTCGCGCACCAGGCTGATGCAGCCGAAGTGCGCCCATTGCAGCGGCGCTTCCCAGCCGGCGGGCAGCGCGGCCGGGTCGAAGGCCAGGTCCGCGCTGTTCTCGCCGATGAAGAAGTAGGAGGGCGGCTGCGTCTCGTGGACGATGGCCAGCAGCGGCGGGCGATCGACGCGCTGCAGGAAGCGCATGTCGAGGCCGGCTGCCTCGCTCTCACGCCACAGCACCTCGGAGAAGCAGTCCTGGCCGAGCGCGCCGACCGCGGCGCTGGGCACGCCCAGGCGCGCCACCGCGCGCGCCACGTTCCAGCCGGCGCCGCCCGGCACCGAGGTCCATTGCGCGGCGCCGTGGCGGACCATGTCGGTCAGGATGTCGCCGGCCGACACGAAATGCGGGAAGTTGGCGCTGCTCGTCATGCGTGTTCCTTGCGATGCGGTACCGCCTGGCCGAGCGTGCCGTCGGCGCCGGGCAGCGCGTTGAGCACTTCGTAGCAGGCACCCATGGTGTGGTAGTCGGTCTTGCCGGCGGGGCTCTTCTCGTCGCTGTACTTGCGGTTGTCGCAGGTCAGGATGCGATACCAGGCGCCATGGCGGTGGTCGACGAAGTGCTGCCAGCTATAGCGCCAGATCTCGTCGTAGCAGTCCCAGAAGCGCTCGCTGCCGGTGCGCGCGCCGAGCAGGGCGGCGGCCGCGAAGGTCTCGGCCTGCACCCAGAAATACTTGTCGTGGTCGCACACCGTGTAGTCGGGGCCGAAGCCGTAGACCAGGCCGCCGTGCTCGCTGTCCCAGGCATGCGCGAAGGCGGCGTCGAACAGCTCGATCGCGCGCGGCAGCAGCCAGTCGAGCGGGCGGTGTCGCTCCAGGATCAGCAGCAGCTTGGCCCATTCGGTCTGGTGCCCGGGCTGGAAGCCCCAGGGGCGGAAGATGTTGGTGCTGTCTTCCTTGTTGTATTCCCAGTCGATCGACCAGTCCGCGTGGTAGTGCTCCCAGACCAGGTTCTGCGACAGCGCCGCCTGGCGCCGCGTGATGTTGGTCGCCACCAGCTCGGCGCGGTCGAGGTAGCGCACTTCGCCGGTGGCCTCGTAGGCGGCCAGCAGCGCCTCGGTGGTGTGCATGTTGGCGTTCTGGCCGCGATAGCCCGAGACCTGCCAGTCGGCGGTCGCGTCGTCCTTGTACAGGCCGCCCTCGGCGTCCCAGAAATGCTTTTCCATCAACGCGAAGGTGTGCTCGACCAGCTCGCGCCCTTCCTCGACGCCGGCCATCGCCGCATGCGCGCCGGCCAGCAGCACGAAGGCCAGGCCATAGCAGTGGCGGGTGCCGTCGCGGGTGGCCAGCTTGCGGCCGTCGCGCCATTCCAGCTCCCAGTCGTAGCCCTCGAGCACCGGGTCCCAATGCGCCTCGCGCAGGAAGCGCAGGCCGTGGCGCACGTAGTCGAGATGCCGGGCATCGCCGAACTGGCGATAGGCCATCGCGTAGTTGAAGACGAAGCGGCAACTGCTGACCAGGTGGCGCGTGTCGCGCTCGTAGATCGAACCGTCGTCGCGGAAGAAATGGAAGAAGCCGCCCGTCGGATCGTAGACCGTCGGCGCGTAGAAGTGCAGCGTGTGCCGCACGTGGGAAAGCAGGAAATCGGCGTCGCGAAAGTTCGCGACGGGCGGCGCCGGCAGGTCCGGCGCGGTCGGCGAGGCAGGGTTCGTCATGATGCGATTACCGGGGTGAGGGGGCGCGGCGCGAGCGCCGCCACGGAACTGCTCGCGCGCTCGATCAACCGCACGGGCAGGCGAATTTCGGTCTGGTCGGGCGCGTCGGCCAGCAGCAGCTCGATGCCGCGGCGGCCCAGCGCTTCCTTGTCGACGGCCAGGGTGGTCAGCGGCGGCGCCGCGTGGGCCGCGCCGAGGATGTCGTCGAAGCCGACGAAGGCCACGTCCTCGGGCACCCGCAGCCCGCGCGCCAGGCACACGCGCATCGCCGCCAGCGCGGCCGCGTCGTTGAAGGCGAACACCGCGTCGGGGCGCGGGCCGCCCGCGTCGAGCATGCGCTCCATCGCGCGCGCGGCGCCGGTATCGGGGTCGAGGCCGGCGTCGATGGTCACTTCCAGCGAGGGATCGAACAGCAGCCCCGCCTCGAAAAAGGCGCGGCGAAAGCCGAGCGCGCGCTGCGCGATGCTGTGGTGCGCCAGCGACCCGCCGATGAAGGCGATGCGCTTGCGGCCGCTCTCGAACAGGTGCCGCATCGCCTGCGAGGCGCCGGCGATGTTGTCGATGTTCACCGAGCGCAGTCCCGGCGCCCACATGTCGATCAGCACCAGCGGGCGGCCGGTGGCGGCCAGCGCGTCGATCGTCTCGGGCTCCATGAAGCCGGCCACCGCGATCGCGTCGGGCGCGTGCGGGCGCATCTGGCGCAGCACGTCGTCGGTCGGGCCCACCGTCAGCAGCGCCGGCACGATGCCGCGGTCGCGGCAGGCCTCCTCGACGCCGTGCAGCACGTGCGAGAAGAACGGCGTGGCGGCGAAGTTGTTGTGCTGGCGGTGCAGCAGGAAGGTGAGGCGGCGGATGCGCGGGCGCAGTTGCGCCGGGTCGTAGCCGAGCTGCGCGGCGACCGCGACGATGCGCTCGCGAGTGGCTTCGGACAGGCCGGGCTGGTTCTTCAGCGCGCGCGAGACGGTGCCGATCGATACGTTTGCCGCCTGGGCGACATCGCGGATGGTGGTACCCATGCTGGTCGAGCCTGAGTGTTTAGGGTGTTGCGGATTGTATAGTAAAAACTTTCGAGGAAAACCGGCGATGCAGGCGAGGGAACGTCGGGAAATACCCGTAATTTCGGGGTAATTCCTGATTTATGCGGATCGACTTGTTTATTTTGTTCGCTAAACAGATTGAGATGAGCTGAACGCGCTCGTCGGCGCGTCGGCGTCGAGCAAGGCGGGCGAGTGGAAGGGGTAGGGCATGGAGCGCCCGCCCGCGCAGGGCAGCGAGCGGGCCGCGAGAAGACGCGGCGCCAACGCTCTGGACGCGTAACGGCGGCGTGTTTAGTCGTTCGCGCGCGGCGCGGCGGCGGCGCCGTCCGGCACATCGGGCGCGTTCGATTGCTCGCCGTGGGCGCGCAGCCAGGCGCGGCCCTCGTCGACGTCGATCAGGTACAGGTGCCCCGGCTGCTGCTTGGCGCGCCGCTTGGCAAGCGCCGCCACCGAGGCGATCTCGTCGCTGCGGTAGCGGCGCGTGCCCGGCACGCGCACGCAGCCGATCGCCATCGTCACGAAGCCGAAGAAGGCCGGGTTGCCGCGCCGGTCCTCGCCGCGGATGCCGCCCGCGAGCCGGTCCGCATGCGCGTAGAAGCGCTGCGCGCCCTCGTCGAAGCGATCGATCGCGCGTTGCGCGCGCGAGCGCCAGTCGTCGCTCTGGAACAGCACCAGGAAATCGTCGCCGCCCACGTGGCCGAGGAAGTCGCGCATCGGGTCGCAGACGTCGGCCAGCACCGCGGCGGCGAACTTCAGCACCTCGTCGCCCTGCCAGTAGCCGTATTGGTCATTGAAGGGCTTGAACTGGTTCAGGTCGACGTAGCAGGCGTGGAAGGCCGCGTCGTTGCCGACCAGGCGCGCGATGTGCGAGCTGATCGGGATGTTGCCGGGCAGGAAGGTCAGCGGATTGGCGTAGCGGGCCGCCTCCACGCGCACCTCGGTGACCGCGCGCACCAGGCTCTCGCCGGTGCCCAGCCCGGCGTAGCGGCCATGGTCGGTGATGATGAAGCCTTCGGTGAGATAGCGCTGGTCGTGGTTCGCCAGCAGCGCGGTGAGCTGCTCGACGGTGGTGGCGTTGTCGACGATCAGCGGCGTGTCGTTGGCCAGTTGCAGGCAGGCGCGCTTGCCGAACACCTCGCGGTGATAGGGCAGGGCATAACGATCCATGAAGCTGCGCCGGTTGATCAGCGCGATCGGCCGCTCGCCCTCGACCACCGCCACCGCATGCAGGTCGGGACGCCGCTGGAACAGCTCGAGCACCTGGTTGTTGGTGGCGTGGCTGGGCAGCGCGGGCGCCGGCACCCGCATCTTGTCGGTCACCGTCGCATTGGGGCGCGTGATGGTGGCGGTGCGCGTCACGCCGGGAAACACCGCGATATGCGGCGCGCGCAGCGCGTCGTGGGCAGGCGCCGCGGTGCGCGGGGCCGGCACCGTCGCCGGGCGGCCGAGGAAGAAACCCTGGCCGCAGTCGATGCCGAGGTCGCGCACCACGATCAGGTCGGCCGCGCATTCGATGCCCTCGGCGATCAGCCGGCCGCCGGTGGCCAGCGCGAAATGCTGCATCGCCTTGACCGCCTCGAACTTGCGCGGGTCGCTGGCGATGCCGTCGATGAAGAAGCGGTCGATCTTGACGATGTCGGGGCGCAGTCGCACCCAGGCGCTCATGCTGGCATTGGCGGTGCCGTAGTCGTCGAGCGCGAAGGCGATGCCCGAGCCGCGCAGCTCGGCCAGCGCCGCGGGCAGGCCGGGCAGGTCGCTGGCCGGATGCTGCTCGGTCAGCTCGATCACGATGCGGCTGGCCGGCAGCGCCGCGAGCACGCGCTCGCGTTGCCGCGCCAGTTGCACGATGGCGTGCGCGCTGAAGTTCACGAATAGCTGGCCGTCGGCGCCCGAGGCGGCGAAGGCCTTCACGCAGGTGGCGGCGGCGGCCAGTTCCAGGTCGAGCGAGCAGCCTTCGCGGGCGGCCTGCGCGAACAGCGGGCCCGGCATCTCGACGGCCGAGCCGGCCGGGCCGCGCACCAGCCCCTCGTACCCGATGATCGCGCCGCCCGCGATCGCCACGATCGGCTGGAATTGCGCGCTCAGCGCGCCGGCGGCGAGCAGATCGGCGACGCGCACGAGCGCTGCGGCGGCGACGGGAACGGGCGGAGACATGTAGTGCGAGCGGACGACGGAACGGCCAATGTAACCACCGGCCGACGCGTCACGGCAGTGAATTTTTTGTGACGGTCACGAAGCGCCGGGCTGCCGGCCGCCGGCTTCAATGCGATCGGCGCGCGGGCATCAAATTCTTCATAGTCATTTTATTTTTAGTCATATTTTGACTATGAATAATAGTGAATCGTAGGAGGATTGTGGGCCGCTTGGCGCGGCCCGCCGCGTCAGCGCTTGCCGGCGTTCAGGGCGGGCTTGCCCTGCGCGTCGCGGGCGTCGTCCAGGCTGAGATCGCGGGCGCCCCAGCGCTGCGCGAGCGCGGCGCAGACCATCAGCTGGATCTGGTGGAACAGCATCAGCGGCAGCACGATCGCGCCCACCGCGTGCGCGGCGAAGATCACCTTGGCCATCGGGATGCCGGAGGCGAGGCTCTTCTTCGAGCCGCAGAAGATGATGGTGATGCAGTCCGCGCGACTGAAGCCGAGCCGCTTGCCGACCAGGGCCGTCACGCCCAGCGCCAGCGCCAGCAGCACCACGCAGACCACCAGCAGGCCGCCCAGCGCGAGCGGCGGGATCTGGTGCCAGAGGCCCTGGTTGACCGCCTCGCTGAAGGCCACATAGACCACCAGCAGGATCGAGCCCTGGTCGACGAACTTCAGCACGCCGCGGTTGCGCTCGATCCACTTGCCGATCAGCGGGCGCAGCAACTGGCCGGCCAGGAAGGGCACCAGCAGCTGCATCACGATGCTGCCCACCGTGCTCCAGCCCGAGGCGCCGGAGCTGGCGCTCGCGCTCAGCATCACGCCCACCAGGGCCGGCGTGATGAAGATGCCCAGCAGGCTCGAGGCCGAGGCCGCGCAGACCGCGGCCGGCACGTTGCCCTTGGCGATCGAGGTGAAGGCGATCGAGGACTGCACGGTGGAGGGCAGGGTGCAGAGGAACAGCACGCCGGTGTAGAGCGCCGGCGTGACCAGTGGCGTGAGCAGCGGCTTGAGCGCCAGGCCCAGCAGCGGGAACAGCGCGAAGGTGCTCAGCAGCACCACGATGTGCAGGCGCCAGTGGGTGGCGCCGGCGATCACGGCCTCGCGCGAGAGTTTCGCGCCGTGCAGGAAGAACAGCAGGCCGATCGCGATATCGGTGGCCCAGTTGGCGCCCACGGCGAACTCGCCGCGCGCGGGCAGCAGGCTGGCCAGCACCACGGTGCCGACCAGGGCCAGCGTGAAATTGTCGGGAAGGAAACGGGGTCGGGCCATCGGAATCTCGGGCTTGCGGGTCGGGAGGCGGGAAGGCGGCGACGGCGGAACACGGCCGGCCGCCGCGAGTCAGCGCGTATTGTCCAGTCAAGCCCATTCAAGAGGCAAATTCATTTCACGCATCGATTGATGAAAGCTTTGTATGGAGCGTCAGCCTGGGCGATGTGCCTTTCTCGCTACGTCCCCGTTTCTCAGCACAAAATCAGCGACCAAAAACCATCGCTAAACATCGCCTAAAGCGGCTTCAAATTCGTTTAAAAACTTACGGAAAATCCTGAAAAACCCTGGAGTAACACGGTGTTACATCGGTGCCGACGGTCTAACACTTTTCGGCTCGACATCAAATGGCCGCGCCCATAAATTACTGCTGAAAGCTCGCGTCCCGAATCGGGGTCGACAAGGCGACCCCCGGGCGATCGGCGAGCGGCAAACCGGGTGATCAAAGTGGAACGGGCAAAACGGACAATCGGACGATGCATGGTGGGCGCGGCTGCTGCGCTGCTGGCCTCGCTCGCGTTCGCCCATCCGCCGCACGGCGGCGGCTTCGGCGGCCGTCCCGGCCCCGGTTCCGGCTGGCACGGCGAGGCGCGCGCGGCGCAGCCGCGCTTCGGCGGCGTCAATCGTGGCATGAACGGCGGCGGCCCGCGCTGGGGCTTGCGGCCGATGTCGACGCCGACCTACGGCACGCCTTACAGCGGCCATCCGCAATATGCCGGCACGCCGCAATACGGCGGCGGGCAATACGGCCGTTATCCCGGCAACAGCCCGTATCGCTCGATCAGCGCGAACTCGGGCGGCATGCAACGCCCGGGCCAGTCGGACGGCGCGGTGCGCAGCGGCTCGATCCGCGCCGACGTGGCGCGCTACAACGAGGAACGCGGCGGTGGCCGCCCGCAACCGCAGCCGCGCATGCAGGACAACGGCGGCGGGCGCAGTACCTTCTTCTCCTCGTTCTACCGCAACAACTGATTCCCTTTCGCTGCTTCGGCGCCGCCGGCTTCACCGCCCGCGGCGCTGTTCGTCCATCCAGCGCATGAGCGACGCGCGCGCCTCGCGGCATCACCCGTTCCAGGTATCCCGCAACGCTTCCCCTCGCGCCCTGTGACGCGGATTCGCCACAGTCCCCGCCTTTTTATCCCGGCCCGCTTTTATCGCCACGACGCTTGCGCTATCTTTCGCGCCTCGCCGGCGTGCCGGCTCGCTCGGGGGGGCGGGCCGGCGCCAGTACCGGCGCCGTGCCCGGCGCGCGGCGGCAAGCCATGCCGCGCGCCGGCCGGGCCCAGGGCCCGCGGCTCGCGAATCACGGCGCCGCTATACCGAACATAAGTGCTTCCAATTTTGACCAGCTTATCGGTCCATGAAGATGGCCGAGCCCCACTCGTGCGCGCGCAGCCCGAACAACCACAAGCGCGTCGATTCCCAACGAATTGATTCGGAGATCTCATGAAGTCTTTTGCTCGCCGGGCCAGCACCGGTGCTTTCGCCTGCGCCGCGTTCGCGGCCTGCGCCGTCGCCACGACGCCTGTTCACGCGCAATCGAGCCTGCAGCTCTACGGCCAGGTCGACGCCTGGATCGGCGCGCAGAAATTCCCCGGCAACCAGACCGCGGTGGGCGTGCAGGGCGGCGGCATGTCGACCTCGTACTGGGGCTTGCGCGGCACCGAGGACCTGGGCGGCGGCTACCGCGCGCTGTTCACGGTCGAGGACTTCTTCCGTCCGCAAAGCGGCAAGTTCGGCCGCTTCGACGGCGACACCTTCTTCGCGCGCAATTCCTACGTCGGGCTCGAGACGCCCTACGGCACCGTGCTGGCGGGGCGCCTGACCACGCACCTGTTCATCTCGACGATCCTGTTCAATCCGCTGATCGACTCGTATGAATTCTCGCCGATGGTCTATCACGTGTTCCTCGGCCTGGGCACCTTCCCGACCTACACGACGGACCAGGGCGTGGTGGGCGATTCGGGCTGGAACAACGCGGTGTCGTATACCACGCCCGATTTCAACGGCTTCAGCGCCAGCGCGATGTACGCGCTCGGCAACCAGTCGGGCGGCAACGGCGCGAAGAAGTGGAGCGGCCAGATGCAGTATTTCCACGGCCCGCTGGCCGCCACCGCCGTCTATCAATACGTGAACTTCAACAACGATCCGGGCGATCTCGGCAGCCTGGTGGCCGGCATGAAGAGCCAGGGCGTGGCGCAGTTCGGCATCAGCTACGACCTGCGCTTCCTGAAGCTCTACGGCCAGTACATGTACACGAGGAACGACGCGCAAAGCGGCAGCTGGCATATCAACACCGCCCAGGGCGGCATGTCGGTGCCGCTCGGCGCGGGCAGCGCGATGGCCTCCTACGCCTATTCGCGCGATGCCGGCGGCCTCGACCAGACGCATCAGACCTGGGCGCTCGGCTACGACTATCCGCTGTCCAAGCGCACCGATCTCTACGTCGCCTACATGTACGATCACCTGTCGAACCAATCGAGCGGCTACACGGCAGGCGGCGGCATGCGCGTGAAATTCTGATCGCATGTCATATGAGCGTACGCAACAGGCATCTTGAAATGCATGTTGTTTACCGGCTGATCCGCGCCGAATATCGGTGAAAAACCGACGTTTTGCCTTTGTTGACGTTTTGGTTTCACAGCCTTTGTTACAGTTCTTTGCAATTGTGCAATCGACTGATCAACTGAAACTGAAACGCGAGCGTTTGGCATGGATACCCTCGTCAGCATGAATGTGTTCCGCTATGTCGTCGAAGTCGGCAGCTTCGTCGGCGCGGCGGAGCGCATGCAGATGTCCGCGGCGATGGCGAGCAAGCATGTGATGCACCTCGAGCAGACGCTCGGCGCGCGGCTGCTGCATCGGACCACGCGTCGGGTCGCGCCCACCGAGGCGGGACGCGAATACTACGAGCGCCTGGTGCAGGCGCTGACCGAACTCGACGAGGCGGGCCAGGCCGTCGGCGCGGCCAGCATCGTGCCGCAGGGGCGCCTGCGGGTCACCTCGCTGTCGGCCTTCGGGCTGCGGCACGTGATGAACGCCGTCACCGACTACGCGGCGCGCTACGCCGACGTGACCGTCGAGATCACGCTGTCGGATCGCGTGGTCGAGCTGATCGACGAGGGTTACGACGTGGCGGTGCGCGCCGCGCCGTTCGGGCTGAAGTCCTCCTCGCTGGTGGCGCGCCAGATCGCGACCGCGCATATCCTGCTGGTCGCCTCGCCTGCCTATCTCGAGGAACACGGCACGCCGGCCACGCTGGCCGATCTCGAGCAGCACAACTACCTGCGCCGCGACGCGGGCTCGAGCTCGATCGACGCGCAGGCCTTCGATTCGCGCGTGACGCTGTCGGGCAACCTGATCGTCAACCATCTGGAGGCGCTGCGCGTGGCCGTGCTCAGCGGCAGCGGCATCGCCATGCTCGGCACCGAGGTGGTGGGCGACGACATCGAGGCCGGCCGCCTGGTGCCGCTGCTGCTCGACCTGATGCCGCCGCGCGAGCTGCCGATCTATGCCGTCTACGCGAGCCGCCGCCACGTCTCGGCCAAGGTGCGCTCGTTCGTCGACTTCCTCGCCGACCGCTTCTCGGGCCAGGCGCTGTGCCCCTCGATCGACGCCTGGGTGAAGGAGGCGGCCGCGCCGAAGGTGAAGCGCCTCGCGATGCGCTGAAGCGCGTTTGAGTTCGACCATGAAAAACGCCGACCTCGCGTCGGCGTTTTCATTTTGATGCCTGCAGGGCCGCGCCGCGCGATGCGGCGCGCCCGCGATGCTCGCACGCTCAGGCGCGGATCCCGAGCCGCGCGCGCGCTTCGTCGTATTCGCGCGTGAGGCGCGCCACCAGCTCGGCCACGCTCGGCACGTCGTCCATCAGGCCCACGCCCTGGCCCGCGCCCCAGATGTCCTTCCAGGCCTTGGCCTTGTCGGAGCCGAAGTTCATCTTCGACTTGTCGGCCTCGGGCAGCGCGTCCGGGTCGAGCCCCGCGTTGACGATGCTCTCGCGGATGTAGTTGCCGTGCACGCCGGTAAACAGGTTGGTGTAGATGATGTCGGCCGATTTCGCGTCGACGATCGCCTGCTTGTAGCTCTCCACCGCGTGCGCCTCGCGGGTCGCGATGAAGCGCGTGCCCATGTAGGCCAGGTCGGCGCCCATCGCCTGCGCGGCCAGGATCGAGCCGCCGTTGGCGATCGAGCCCGACAGCACGATCGGGCCGTCGAAACGCTTGCGCACCTCGCCTACCAGCGCGAACGGCGAGGTGGTGCCGGCATGGCCGCCGGCGCCGGCCGCCACCAGGATCAGGCCGTCCACGCCGGCCTCCAGGGCCTTCTCGGCATGGCGCAGGTTGATCACGTCGTGCAGCACAATGCCGCCGTAGCCGTGCACCGCCTGCACGATCTCGGGCGCCGGCGCGCGCAGGCTGGTGATGAAGATCGGCACCTTGTGCTCGACGCACACGCGCACGTCGTGCTCGAGCCGCACGTTCGACTGGTGGACGATCTGGTTTACCGCGATCGGGCCGATCACCGCCTCCGGATGCCGTTCGCGATGCGCGGCCAGCTCGTCCTCGATCTGCGTGAGCCAACTGTCGAGCAGCTCGGCCGGGCGCGCGTTGAGCGCCGGGAACGAGCCGACGATGCCCGCCTTGCACTGCGCGAGCACCAGCTCGGGGTAACTGACGATGAACATCGGCGAGGCGATGACGGGCAGCGACAGGCGCTGAAGGACGGCGGGCAAGGCCATGGCGAAGTCTCCTGGATCTGTCTGGGCCCGCGCGAGGCGCGGGCGGCCACATGAGTGTAGCGAGGCGGCGCGCCGCGCGCGTCGCGGACCGGCCGGGACGGCGCGGGCCGGTCGTCGCATATTAATACGAACGGTCGTGCGATTGTAGAACCACGAGCCGAACGTTCGTATCGAATGAATCCTCGCTTCTAGGGTTTGCGCCCCGTCACCGCTTGGCGGCGCGGGGCCGGCTCCTACAATGGCGGCTACAACTATTCCACCAGTGAGACATCGCCATGTCGCTAGACGAGTTCGTGCCGTTCTCCGTGACGACAGCGCAGGACGTCGAGATCTTCGGCGTCAAGGGAGGCGCGGGACCGCCGCTGCTGCTGCTGCACGGCCATCCCCAGACCCACCGCATCTGGCATCGCGTGGCAGGCGCCTTGGCGCGGCACTTCAGCGTGATCGCCACCGACCTGCGCGGCTACGGCGCCTCGGCCAAGCCGCCGGGCGAGCCCGATCACGCCAATTATTCGAAACGCGCGATGGCCGCCGACCAACTGGCCGTGATGCGCCACTTCGGCCACGAGCGCTTCTGCGTCTGCGCGCACGATCGCGGCGCGCGCGTCGCGCATCGGCTGGCGCTCGATCACGGCGACGCGGTCGAGCGCATGATGCTGCTCGACATCGCGCCCACCCTGGCGATGTACGAGAAGACCGACCGCGCTTTCGCCACCGCCTACTTCCACTGGTTCTTCCTGATCCAGCCGGCGCCGCTGCCCGAGACGCTGATCGGCGCGAATCCCGACGTCTATGTCGAGCGCGTGATGGGCGGCCGCTCGGCGGGCCTCGCGCCGTTCGCGCCCGAGGCGCTCGAGGCCTATCGCCATGCGTTGCGCCAGCCCGGCGCGGTGCATGCGATGTGCGAGGACTACCGCGCCTCGGCCAGCATCGATCTCGAGCATGACCGCGCCGATCTCGAGCGCGGCACCAAGCTGGCCTGCCCGCTGCGCGTGCTGTGGGGCGCCGAGGGCGTGGTGGCGCGCTGCTTCGATCCGCTGGAGGAATGGCGGGCGGTGGCGCGCGACGTCAGCGGGCGCGCGCTCGACTGCGGGCACTACATTCCGGAGGAGGCGCCCGAGGCGCTGCTCGACGAGATCCTGTCGTTCTTCGAGGCGGGCGAGATGGCGGTCTAGCGAGGCTCGCGAGATGTCTTTTTCGTGACGCGCCGGCCGTTTCGAAAAGCCGGGCAGGCGATGCTCGAACGGGGTTTCCCGCGCGGATTTCGATCTGTAGGGAAACTCCCGATGCGATGCAAAATGCGCGCTCGTATGATGCGCTTAACGTTGATCACGTCAACGGGATTCCACTCTGAGCGCCGTTCAACACTCTTGGTTGAACGGCTTTTTTTTGTTCGCGATTTTGTCCGCGATGCGCGGCGGCGCGGGGCATCCCCGCGCGCCGCGCATCGCGGGCGTCGCGTCCTCACGCACGCGCCTGCGGCACCAGCAGGTCGCCCATCCCGACCCGATGCAGCATCTCGTTGCGCAGCCGGTCGATCACCGCGAAGCCGACGTTCGCGCCGTCCTCGGTCGGGTCGATATGCACGCGGAACGGGCGCTTGCCGAAAGGCAGGTCGACTACCTCGGCCATCGCGCGGGCGACCAGGCCCGCGTCGGCGTCGGCCGGCACGATCGCGGCGAAGGCCTGCTGGATCTTCTCGCCGTAGCCGGCATAGGGGCCGGCCTCGTATTCGGCCTCGACCGCCTTGTCGGCCGGCACCCCCGAATGCGCGAAGTGGTTGGTGCCGGCGGTGAAGGCGCCCGGCACGATGATCGAGGTCTCGATGCCCCAGCGGCTCAGCTCGCGCGCATAGAGCACCGCCACCGTGTCCATCGCGGCCTTGGCGGCGAAGTAGGGCGACAGGTAGGGCGGCGTGCCGCCCGTCACGCTGCTGCTCGACACCCACATCACCAGGCCCTCGCGCTGGCGGCGCAGATGCGGCAGCACCGCCCGGTTCACGCGCTGCGTGCTCAGCACGTTGACGTCGTAGAGATGCGCGTACTGCTCCGGCGTGAAGGCCTCGGCGGGGCCGAAGGCCATGTGGCCGGCGTTGTGCACGATCACGTCGATGCGGCCCGTCTCGGCGATCACCTGCTCGACGGCGCGATCCACCGATTCCTGCGACTGCACGTCGAGCTCGACGCTGCGCAGATCGACGCCGTGCCGTTTCGCATGCTCGGCGAGGCTGGCCACCTGCGGCGCGTTGCGCCCGGCGATGTCGCGCATCGAGGCATAGACGGTGTGGCCCGAGGCGGCCATCGCCTCGGCGGCGAGGCGCCCGAAACCGCTCGAGGCGCCGGTGATGAGGATGGTCTTGTTCATGATGATGTCCTGTTCGTGCGAGAGGGTTCGTCGTCGATGGAAGGCGCGGGGGCTCAGATGATCCCGCCGTTGACGCGGATGGTCTGGCCGTTGATCCAGGCGCCGTCCTGGCCGGTCAGCATGGCCACCGCGTTGGCGATGTCCTCCGGCGTGCCCAGGCGTTCGAGGGGAGCCGCCGCGGCGATCCGGTCGACCAGCTCCTGCGGCTTGCCGTCGAGGAACAACTGGGTGGCGGTCGGCCCCGGCGCGACGGTGTTGACGGTGATGTTGCGCCCGCGCAGTTCCTTGACCAGCACGTGGGTCATCGCCTCGACGCCGGCCTTGCTGGCCGCGTAGACGCCGTAGTTCGGCTGGTACAGGCCGACCACGCTCGACGACAGGTTGACGATCCGCCCGCCGTCGCGCAGCCGGCGCGCGGCCTCGCGCAGCGTGTTGAAGGCGCCCTTGAGGTTGATCGCGATGGTCTGGTCGAACAGCGCGTCGTCGGAGTCGGCGAAGCTGGCGAGCTTCATGATCCCGGCGTTGTTGACCACGATGTCGACGCCGCCGAAGGCGGTCTCGGCGGCCTGGAACATCTGGGCGACGGCCGCCGCGTTGCTGACGTCGGCCTGCGCGGTGACGGCGTGGCCGCCGGCCTGGGTGATCTTCTGCACCAGCGCCTCGGCGGCCGAGACGTTGCCCTGGTAGTTGACGAGCACGGTAACGCCGTCGCGGGCGAGGCGTTCGGCGATGGCCGCGCCGATGCCGCGCGAGGCGCCCGTCACGATGGCCACTTTGCGGTTCGATTCACTCATGATCCTTCTCCTGGTTGGGTTTGCGCCGTGTTTGGCGTTGAGTGAATGATGGACGTCGGCGCCGCCTTGATCATCCGGTTAGAATCGCTCGCACCATTCCATCAACACGAACAATCGATCGGCGCTCAAGGCGCGATCGACCGATCGAACCGGACAAGCGGGGACAGATTTGGACAGCATCGATGCCATGCGGCTCTTCGTGCGGATCGTCGAGCGGCGCAGCTTCACGGCCGCCGCCAACGACACCGACATCCCGCGTTCGACGGCGACCCAGGTGATCCGCCAGATGGAGGACCGGCTCGGCGTGCGGCTGCTGCAACGGACCACGCGCACCGTCACGCCCACGCTGGACGGCGAAGCCTATTACCGCAGCTGCATGTCGATCCTCGACGACCTGCACGAGGCCGAGGCCGCGCTCGGCGGCAAGCAGCCGCGCGGCATGCTGAGGGTCGACGTGCAGGGCACGCTGGCGCGCCACTTCCTGCTGCCGGCGCTG
Source organism: Burkholderia sp. Cy-637 (assembly GCF_011753175.1). Classification (NCBI taxonomy): domain Bacteria; kingdom Pseudomonadati; phylum Pseudomonadota; class Betaproteobacteria; order Burkholderiales; family Burkholderiaceae; genus Burkholderia; species Burkholderia sp. Cy-637. The sequence goes on from NZ_VWWC01000127.1 coordinate 16,651, forward strand.
CCGGAATTCTTCAGGCGTTTCCCCGAGCTGCAGATCACGATGAGCGAGAGCGACCGCTTCATCAACCTGGTCGAGGAGGGCGTGGATTGCGTGCTGCGCTACGGCGTCGTGCAGGACACCGAACTGGTGGCGCGCAAGGTCGCCACGCTGGAGCGGCTGACGGTGGCGGCGCCCGCCTACCTGGAGGCGCATGGGCGGCCCGACAGCATCGAGGCGCTGGAGACCGGCACGCATCGGATGGTGGGGATCCGCACCTTGTCGACCGGGCGCATCACGCCGCTGGAGTTCGTCAGCGAGGGCGATCTGCGGCACGTGGTGCTGCCCGACACGCTGTCGGTGACGGGTCCCGAGAGCTATCGCGACAGCACCCTGCTCGGGCTCGGCATCTCGCAGATGCCGCGCTTCCATATCGAGGCCGATCTCGCCAGCGGCCGCCTCGTCACCCTGCTGGAGAGCACGCCGCCGCCGTCGATGCCGGTCTGGCTGCTCTATCCGCATCGGCGGCAGTTGTCGCCGCGCGTGCGTGCCTTCCTCGACTGGGCCGCGAACGAATTCACGCGCCGCCAGCGCGATGCGGCGGCGCTCGACGGCGATCCGGGGATGTGAAGGGGAAGCGGGGCGCCGTGTGACGGGCGCCCCCGCGAACCCGGGCGGGTCCGCTCGACATTCAGGTGGAATTCAAACGCGGTTCGCACGCGATGCCAGCCGGCGAACCCAGGCGGCGTTCAGCCCTGCTCGTCGGCCGGCGGCGCCGTGAATCCGCTCGCCGCGATGCGCGCCAGGATCGCGCGCCTGCCGCCATCGTCCAGGTCGCGCCAGGCGGCGATCTCTTCCAGCGTGCGCCCGCAGCCCGCGCACCAGCCGGTGGCGGGCTCGATCCGGCAGATCGCGGTGCAGGGCGAGGCGACGCCGGCCGCCGCCGTGCCCGTCGCCCCGGCAGGCAGGCTCACGCGGCGCCGCGTTGCGCGACGTCGACCACCGGCGCGCGCGTGAGCGACACCAGCTCCTCCGGCGACAGCTCGAACACCGCATGCGGATGGCCGGCCGCGGCCCACAGGCTGTCGAAGGCCAGCAGGTCCTTGTCGATCAGCGTGACCGGCTCGACCAGGTGGCCGATCGGGCAGACGCCGCCGATCGCGTAGCCGGTGTGGTCGCGCACGAACTTGGCGTCGGCGCGGCCGATCTCGCCCACGTGGGCGGTCACCTTGCGCTCGTCGACGCGGTTCGCGCCGCTGGCGATCACCAGCACCGGCGCGCCGTCGCTGGCGCGGCGAAACAGGATCGACTTGGCGATCTGCGCGACTTGGCAGCCCAGGCCGGCGGCGGCTTCGGCCGAGGTGCGGCCGGTCTCGTCGAGGATCACCACGCCGTGTTCGTGGCCGCGCTCGCGCAGCAGCAGCGCGACGCGGCGCGCGGAATCGGGAAGCTGGTCGATCGGAGTCGGGGTAGGCATGTCGGTTCGGCGTGAATGGATGGGATGGCCGGCGCTCAGGCGCAGGCCGCTTGCGCGTCGCGACGCTTGACGAGCAGGGCGCGGCCCGCGCGCGAGGCGTTCTCGCGGCCGATCGCGCGCGAGATGAAATCGCCCGCCTCGACCACCTCGCCCAGGTCGATGCCGGTCTCGATGCCGAGCCCCTGCATCAGGTACAGCACGTCCTCGGTGGCGACGTTGCCGGTCGCGCCCTTGGCATAGGGGCAGCCGCCGAGCCCCGCCACCGAGGCGTGGAAGATCTCGATGCCTTCGAGCAGGGCCGCGTGGATGTTGGCCAGCGCCTGCCCGTAGGTGTCGTGGAAGTGGCCCGACAGGCGCTCGCGCGGGAACACCCGCGCCACCTCGGCCATCAGCGCGCGCGTCTGCGCGGCGGTGCCCACGCCGATGGTGTCGGCGATATCGATCTCGTCGCAGCCGAGCGCGGCGAAGCGCTCCACCACGTCGATCACCGCCGCCACCGGCACCTCGCCCTGGTAGGGGCAGCCCAGCGAGCAGGAGACGCTGCCGCGCAGCCGCACGCCGGCATCCTTGGCGGCGCGCGCCACCGGCTCGAAGCGCGCGATGCTCTCGGCGATGCTGCAGTTGATGTTCTTCTGCGAGAAGGCCTCGCTGGCCGCGCCGAAGATCACCACCTCGTCGGCGCGCGCGGCCAGCGCGTTCTCCAGGCCCTTCAGGTTGGGCGTGAGCACCGAGTAGATCGTGCCGGGGCGGCGCGCGATGCCGGCCATCAGCTCGGCGCCGTCGGCCATCTGCGGCACCCATTTCGGCGAGACGAAGGACGCCGCCTCGACGTTGCGGAAGCCGGCCTTCGAGAGCCGGTCGACCAGGGCGATCTTGGTCTCGGTCGGCACGAAGCTCTTTTCGTTCTGCAGGCCGTCGCGCGGCCCGACCTCGACGATCTTCACGGCTGCGGGGTAGGTCATGGCTGTCTCCATCGTTCATCGGCGCGCGGGTAGGCGCCTTGTTGCGGGGTGGTGGCGGTGGCGCACCAGGGGATCGTGATGCGGGGCGCTCGGCGGGCCCTCAGTAGCCGCGCGCCAGGTCGACGATGCCGCCGACCGGCTCGCCGCGCTCGAAGGCGCGGATCTTCGCGGCGATCTGCGCGAGCGCGCTGTCGCGTTCGGTATCGGCCGAGATGTGCGGCGTGATGCTGATGCGCGGATGGCTCCAGAACGGATGGCCGGCCGGCAGCGGTTCCTCGCGCAGCACGTCGAGCAGGGCCGCCTCGATGCGGCCGGCGGCGAGCGCCTCCAGCAGGTCGGCCTCGACCAGGTGCGCGCCGCGCGCCACGTTGATCAGGTAGGCATGCGGGGCGAGGCGCCGGAAGGTCTCGGCGTTGAGCACGCCCTCGGTATCGGGCGTGCTCGGCAGCAGGTTGACCAGCAGCTTGAGGCCGTCGGCGAAGGCCTCGAAGCCGGCATCGCCGGCGCGCGGCGTGCCGTGGAAGCAGGCGATGCCCTCGATCGACTTCGCGCTTCGGCTGAAGCCGCGCACGCTCAGGCCCAGCCCCGCCAGCGCGCGCGCCACCGGGGTGCCGAGCGCGCCGAGCCCGAGCACGCCGACCGTGAAGTCCCGCCGCGAATGCGCGTCGAGCCGCTGCCAGCGATGCTCGCGCTGCAGCGCGGCGTAGTCGTCGAAGCGGCGCAGGTAGCGCAGCGCGCCATAGGCGATGTACTCGATCATCTGCTGCGCCATGCCGCTGTCCTCGAGCCGCACCAGCGGCACGCCGGCCGGCAGCGTGCCCGGGCGCTCGCGCTCCAGGGCCAGCAGCGCGTCGACGCCGGCGCCGAGGTTGAACACCGCCTTCAGGCCCTCGCGCGGCGCCAGCATCTCTGCGGGCGGGCGCCATACCAGCGCGTAGTCGGCGCGCGCCGTGTCGCCGGGCTGCCAGGCGCGCAGCGTCGCCTCGGGCAGCCGCGCGCGCAGCTCGCGCCGCCATTCGTCGAAATCGCCGTTGATGTAGTGGAACAGGATCTGCATGATCGTCGTCGGGCTTGCGTGGCGCGCCGGTGCGGCGGGCGCGCGAAACGGTAAGGGGCTGCTGCCTGGCTGGCGCCGGGATCGTCCCGGTCTTGTGTCGCGCGCACATGTGGCCGGGAATCGACATCGGAATCCGGCCCCGTCGCGCGGAAACGGCCATTCTACGGCGTCGTGCGATCTGGCGCCGCAGCGTCGAAATTGCTAAGCAGGAAAAATTGGTTCGCCGGGCCCGGCACGCGGCCGACAATCGACACCGGTTCGACCGCTAGCGAGGGAGATGCGATGTCCAACTGCAGCAAATCGGCGTGGCCGCCGCGGGTCGTGACCGTGCCCGGCCTGCATGGCAGCGAGGGCGCCCACTGGCAGTCCTGGCTGGAGCGCCAGTTCGCGCGCACGCTGCGCGTCGAGCAGGACGACTGGGAGGCGCCGCAACTGGCGCGCTGGGCCAATGCGGTGCGCGATACGCTGGCGCGCGAACGCGGGCCCTTCGTGCTGGCCGCGCACAGCTTCGGCTGCCTGGCCGCGGCCCACGCGCTGCTGCGCGGCGACCTGGCCGCCGAGGTGGCCGGCGTGCTGTTCGTGGCGCCCGCCAGCCCGGCCAAGTTCGCCTTCGCCGGCAGCTTCGAGGCGCGGCGCCTGCCGGTGCCCTCGATCCTGATCGGCAGCGAGACCGATCCCTGGATGGCGCTGGCCGACGCGCGCGAGCTGGCGCGCCACCTGGGCAGCGCCTTCGTCAATCTCGGCGACGCGGGTCACATCAATACCGCGGCGGGCTTCGGGCCCTGGCCGCGCGCCAAGTACTTCATCGACACGCTGGTCCATTGCGCGGCGCCGCAGCGCTTTCGCGAGGACGAGGAAGGCGGGCGGCTCGAGCGTCGCGCGCCGAGCCTGCCGCAGCGCGCGCCGGCCTTCGCGATCTGAGCGGCGCTCGCGCCGCCCGTCACACGCCGATTCCGCCGATTCCCGAAGCGCCTCGCGCGCTTCAGCCGCGCGAGCGCGTATTGCCCGCGCCCGAATCGGGCAGGCGGCTGGGCGGGATGCCCGAGGGCGGGCCGGCGTCGCCGTTTGCATCGCCGTTCGGCGCGCCGCCGGGCGGCACCGCCGAGCCGGGATTGCCGG
>NZ_VWWC01000128.1:0-20878 GCF_011753175.1 Burkholderia sp. Cy-637
TTTGCCTCGACCGACGATCCAGCCCAGGCCCCAAGCGTACCGGCGCCAAACCTCGGGCACATCCTGGCCGAATGGCCAGGTTTCGCGGCGTCCCGCGAATCATTACATTTCACTGTCACCATGCAAACGTAATCTTGCCGATTCCTTTCATAACCATAAAATCCCATGACACTAGCCATTCCGCATTTCCTTCTCGTGTCGCTGTGCGCCGCGCTGGCCACCCTGCCGGCCCGGGCCGCCGTGGTCAGCGCCGCCTGCGGCGACCCCGCCACGCCGATCGCCGAGATCCAGGGCAGCGGCGCGCCCTCGCCGCTCAACGGGCAGACGGTGTCGATCGAGGCCGTGGTCACCGCCGATTTCGGCGGCACCGACGGCTTCGGCGGCTTCTTCGTCCAGCAGGACGACAGCCGGCGCGTCCACCAGCCCGGCGTGTCCGAAGGCCTGTTCGTCTACGCGCCGAAACTGCGCGCCAAGGCCGGCGACATGGTCCACCTGAGTGGCAAGGTCGAGGAGAAGTACGGCCAGACGCAGCTCACCCTCGCCGGCGCGATCGCCGTCTGCGCGAGCGGCCAGAGCGTCACGCCGGCCACCCTGGCGCTGCCGGTCGGCAATCCGGCCGCGTTCGCCGCCGTCGAGGGCATGCTGGTGCGGGTGCCGCAGAAGCTGACCGTCAGCGAGGTCTACGAGCTGGGCCGCTACGGCAGCGTGCTGCTCTCGAACGGGCGCCTGCCGGTGCCCACCAACGTCGCCGCGCCGGCCGACGCGAAGGCGCAGGCCGCCGCCAACGCACGCAACCGGCTGATCCTTGACGACGGCTCGAACAAGCAGAATCCGCTGGCGGTGCCCTACCCGGCGCCGGGCCTGTCGGCCGCGAACACCCTGCGGGTCGGTTACACGGTGGAGAACGTCGAGGGCGTGATGGAGAAGCGCTACGACGCCTGGCGGCTGCAGCCCGTGCCCGGCGCGGCCGTGCCGAGCTTCGACGCGAGCGCCAATCCGCGCGGCGAGGCGCCGGCGCGCCATGCGCAGGCCGACCTGCGGGTCGCCTCGTTCAACGTCCTCAACTACTTCAACGGCGACGGCAAGGGCGGCGGCTTCGACGCGCCCGACAATCGCGGCGCGCCCACCTACAAGGAGTTCCAGCGCCAGGAAGCGAAGATCGTCAAGGCCATCACGGCCTTGCAGGCCGACGTGATCGGCCTGATGGAAATCGCCAATAACGGCTACGGCGAACTGAGCGCGGTGCGCCAGCTCGCGGCCCGGCTCGGCGACGGCTGGCGCGTGGTGGATCCGGGCACGGAGAAGCTCGGCGGCGACGCGATCAAGGTCGCCCTGCTCTACAACAGCCGCTCGGTCGAGCCGATCGGCAAGCCGGCCACGCTCGCGATCGACAACAAGAACCGCCAGCCGCTCGCGCAGACGTTCCGCCGCATCGGCGGCGCGCGCGCGGTGACGGTGGTGGTCAACCACCTGAAGTCGAAGGGCTGCACCGACGCGAGCGGCGGCGATGCCGACCAGGGCGACGGCCAGAGCTGCTGGAACCCGACTCGCGTGCGCGCCGCCGGCCTGGTTGCCGACTGGCTGGCCGGCAATCCGACCGGCGTGGACGGCGCCGGCGTGCTGCTGATCGGCGACATGAACAGCTACGCGAAGGAAGATCCGATCGCGCTGTTCGAGGCACGCGGCTACGCGAACCTGGCGGCGCGCTTCATCGGCGCGGGCGCCTACAGCTACGTGTTCGGCGGCGAGACCGGCTATCTCGACCACGCGCTGGCCTCGGCCTCGCTGCTGCCGCGCGTGAAGGCCGTGCACGAATGGCACATCAATGCCGACGAGCCGGTGGTGCTGCAGTACACGCTGGCCTACAAGAGCGCCGAGCAGCAGAACAGCTTCTATGCGCCCGATGCCTATCGCTCCTCGGACCATGATCCGGTGGTGGTCGACCTGGCGATGGCCGATGCGCCACCGGCCGTCGATGACAGCGCGGCGGGCCCCGGTGCCGCGCCGGGCAGCAGCGGCGGCGGCAGCGCCGATCCGTGGTTGCTGCTCGCGCTCGGCGCGGGGGCGGCGCTCGCCTGGCGAGCCAGGCCGCACCGCGCCTGAGTCGCCGCAACCGCGAAGCAATGCCGGGAGAACGGCTCGCCCGGCACGGGAAAAAACTACAAACCCACCAGTTTCTTCGTGCAAAAAAGCACCATCGGCCCACGATTTCGCGGCAAATGTGAAATTCCGTCAAATCCGGCCGGGACCGGGCCCGGCACACGCCATGCGAGGCGCGCCGGGCGCCTGTCGCCGATCACGCCTCGATGGCGTCGCGATCAGGCCCGACAACGCCCGGCGAGGATCTCGCAACTCGCGCGCCCGTTGTCGACCCGCCTTTCCTGCCGGGTCCCGCCGCCCGCCGAACGGAAAAATCTACCGCTCTGGAAGCTTCCGTCGAAAGCTCCACGAAAATTTGTTTCATTTTCGCAAGCCCCTGTCGCGAAAGGACTTTTCCATCAGGGGGCGCGACATGGCACGCGAGTTGCGAAACTCGAGGGGAGAATGCGAATCACACCCGAGCAGTGTCTCGCACCATCGACCCTTTTCTCGATCGTAAGGAGAACGACCATCATGGCACTCACGAACAGCATCGAAGACAAACTCGACCGAGGTTTCACGGAGCTGCGCCGCACCGGCCGCCGTGTGGCGCGCGATGCACGCCACAACGCTCACAACCTCAATGCCGACGTCAAGGACGACGTCCGCTCGCTGGTCGAGGAACTCGAAGATCTGTTGAAGAAGGAAGACGCCGACGTCGAATCGCTGCGCAAGCGCCTGCACGGCCGCCTCGCCGAAGTGCGCGGCACGCTCGACGACGCCACCGACGACGCGCTCTATCGCCTGCGTGCGCAGGCCGACCGCGTCTCGCAGGCGGTCCACGAGAATCCGTGGCAGACCGCCGGCGTGGTCGCCGGCCTCGCCTTCGTCGCGGGCCTGCTGCTCGCGCGCCGTTGATCCGGCACACCGCCCCCTTTGGCCAACACGTAAAAATCCAACCTTCAACGAGGGAGAACAAACCATGCGTCAAGCACTTGTGATGAAAGCCGCCGCCGCCGTCGTGATCGGCGGTCTCGCCCTGGCCGGCTGCACCACCACCCCGCCGAACGAACCGCAAAGCGCCGCGGCCAATTCGTCGAAGCGCCAGGCCATCAATTCGAGCGTCGACGCGACGCTCTCGCGCCTGTACACGACGGTGCCGGGCTCGCGTGAGCTGGTCGCGAAATCGCGCGGCGTGCTGGTGTTCCCGAGCGTGCTGCAAGCCGGCTTCATCCTCGGCGCCCAGACGGGCAACGGCGCGCTGCGCGTGGGCGGCAGCACGGTGGGCTACTACAACACCTCGTCGCTGTCGGTCGGCCTGCAGGCGGGCGCGCAGTCGAAGGCGGTGATCTTCCTGTTCATGACGCAGGACGCGCTCGACAAGTTCCGCGGCACGGACGGCTGGTCGGCCGGCGCCGACGCCTCGGTGGCGGTCGTGAAGATCGGCGCGAACGGCGCGGTCGACTCGAACACGGTGCAGTCGCCGATCGAGGCGATCGTGCTGACCAACGCCGGCCTGATGGGCGACCTGTCGGTGAACGGCACCAAGGTCACGCGCATCAACCCGTAAGGGCACCGCGCCGTTCGCGGCGCGCCTGCCTGACCCGCGCCGCGGCCTGGCTCCGCGGCGTTTTTTTGCCCGCGCGCCACGGCCGGGCGGCAGCCGCCGCCCGGCCTTCCCGCATCTCGCCGCGCTACCCGGGCGCCGCGCTTGCAGGCATACTCGCGGGAATTCGAAACCTAGCAGCGAAGGCGCGCAGGCGCCCTCGCCCAACCCGGGCCGTCCGAGCGACCACATGGAAAGCGGCAAAGACCACCAAAAATTCTTCCACCTGCTGCTGGCGATCGTCACGATCGGCTTCTGCTGGATTCTCGTGCCCTTCTTCGGCGCGATCTTCTGGGGCACGATCCTGGCGATCCTGTTCCAGCCCGTGCAACGCTGGTTCGCCGCGCATTTCGGCAAGCGCCGCAATCTCGCCGCGCTGGTCACGCTCTCGCTGATCGTGCTGATCGTGATCCTGCCGCTGAGCTTCGTGGCCGGCACCCTGGTGCAGGAAATCGCCTTCGCCTACCAGCAGATCAAGGCCGCGCAGCCGAACATGACGGGCTGGTTCCAGGAGATCGTCCACGCGCTGCCCGCCTCGCTGCAGCGCATCCTGCACAGCTACGGGCTGACCGACATCGCCGGGATCCAGAAGAAGCTGACCGACGGCGCGGCCGCGATCAGCCAGTTCGTCGCCGCGCAGGCGTTCAGCATCGGCCAGAACACCTTCCAGTTCATCGTCAGCTTCGGCATCATGCTCTACCTCGTGTTCTTCCTGCTGCGCGACGGCGGCGAGATCGGCCGGCGCGTGCGCCGCGCGCTGCCGCTCGACGAGGATCACAAGCAACTGCTGCTGACCAAGTTCACGACCGTGGTGCGCGCCACGGTGAAGGGCAACATCGCGGTGGCGATCGTGCAGGGCGCGCTGGGCGGCCTGATCTTCTGGATCCTCGGCATCGAGGGCGTGCTGCTGTGGGGCGCGCTGATGGCCTTCCTGTCGCTGCTGCCGGCGATTGGCGCGGGGCTGGTGTGGGCGCCGGCCGCGGTCTACTTCGCGGTCACCGGGCAGATCTGGAAGTGCGTGATCCTGGTGGCCTTCTGCGTCGGCGTGATCGGCCTGGTCGACAACCTGCTGCGCCCTATCCTGGTCGGCAAGGACACCAAGATGCCCGACTGGGTGGTGCTGATCTCCACGCTCGGCGGCATGGCGCTGTTCGGCATCAACGGCTTCGTGATCGGGCCGCTGGTGGCCGCGCTGTTCATGGCGAGCTGGGACATCTTCGCGCGCGCCGACCAGAACGGCTGAGCCGGCCGCGCACGCCCGGCCACGGGGCCGGAAACGACAAGGGCACGCGGATCGGATCCGCGTGCCCTTGTGTCTTTTGCGCCGTCGCGCCGGCGCCCGGTCGAACCAGTCGATCTAGTCGAACTTGAACTGCATGTCCTTGACCACCGCCTGCTGCCCCCACACGAAGGAGCACACGCGCCCGGTCTCGACGCTGACCGCCTCGCCGCCCTTGCCCTGCGTCTCGGTCAGCGGGTGGCAGCCGCCGGTGATCGTCACGGTTCGCATGCCCTGCTTCGAGAGCGGGAATTCGTTGCTGTCGTCCTCGGGCACCGTGTGGGTGAGCGAGACGTTCTCGACGTAGTCGTCGGGCAGCATGAACACCGGCGCGTCGTCGACCCACAGCGTGTAGTAGTCGTGCTTGAAGGGCGTCTGCTCGATACAGAGCTTGGATTTGTGGCTGCCCTGCGTCTGCGTCTGGCAGAGCGGCGCGGCCAGCGCCGCCGTGGCGCCGCCCAGCAGCAGCGCGGCCACGCCCGCGCGCAACGCGTCTCGTGTCTTCATGTTTTTATCCCGGAATAAGAGGCCCTGTGGAACGGCCAGGCACGTGGCGCGCGGTGAAACCACCGCGTGCGCGACATGCGCTGCCGCGATCCGCCTTCGGTACGTCTTCGGCGGCTGCCATCTTACCTAAGTCCGGGCGCCCGCCAAAGCGGGCTCGAGCCATTCCTCGACGCGCGGGCCGGGATCAGAAGGTGGTGCGCAGGCCCACCATCACGCTGCGCCCGCCTTCCGGCGCGATATCGCGCACCACCGAGCTGGCGTAGCGGATCTCCTGGTTGGTGAGGTTGTCGCCGCGCACGTAGGCCAGCCAGTGGGTCGAGCCGACATGGAAGCGATAGCTCAGCACCAGGCCCAGCGAGGTGTAGCTGTCGGTGGGCAGGTCGTTGTCGGGCACGCGATGCTGGGCCCAGGCGTGGGTGAGCTGCGCGCGCGCGCCGAACGGCCCGTAGCCGTAGTCGGCCGCCAGCGAGGCGCGCAGCGGCGAGATGCGCGGCAGCGGCTCGCCCGTCTCGGCGTTGCGCGCATGCGTGTAGTCGCCCGTCAGTTCGATGTCCAGACGATGCGCGCCCTTCTCGAAGGCGCGCCACTTGCCTTCCCATTCGAGCCCGTAGAACTCGGCGCGCACGCCGCGGTAGACGGCTTCCTTGAGCGCGTCGTCGGTGCCGGGCGCGACCACCTCGCCGTCGTCGTCGACCAGGCGCCCGGTGTTGAACTCGGTCAGGTAGTTCGAGAAGCGCGTGTAGAACACGCCGATGCTGCCCTTGTTCGGACCGGCCGCGTAGCGCAGCGAGAGGTCGGTCGAGACCGCCTTCTCCTTCTGCGCGCCGGGCGCGCCGATCAGGTACTGGCCGGTCGCGTCGTGCGGGCCGTTCGCGTAGAGCTCGTAGAAGGTCGGCGCGCGCTCGGTGTAGGACACGCTGCCGGCCAGCGACCACACCGGGTTCAGCTTGTAGAGCGTGCCGAACGAGACGCTGCCGGTATTGAAGCTGTGGCCGCTCGCGCCGGCGAAGCGCTCGTTGCCGGCCGGCGTCGGATCGAGCTTGACGTGCTCGATGCGCCCGCCGAGGCTGAACTTCAGCGCCTGGGTGGCCTGCCATTCCTCGAGGCCGAACAGCGCCACGTTGGTGGTCTGGGTGGTCGGCACCAGGGCCTCGTCGCCGAGTGCCGAGAAGGTGTTCTGCGAGGCCTGGATGCCGAACGCGCCCTCGAACGGCCCGATCTTGCGATGGCGCGCCTCGATGCGCGCCTCGTAGCCGTGGTTGCGGAAGGTGGTGCTGGTCTCGCCGTTGTCGATTTCCTTGTGTTCGTAGTCCGTATAACCGAAGTCGAACTTGAGCTGCGAGATCGGGCCGGACAGGTTGCGGATCTCGGACGAGGCCGCCAGGTGCTGCTGGCGCATGCGCAGCCGCACGTCGCTCTCGGCCACCGAGCCGTAGTTCGATTCGAAGCCGCTGTACGACAGGCCCGCGTAGCCGTCGGCCCAGGTGTAGGCGCCGCCGACCGCGCCGCCGTGCGAACGGCCGTCGCTGTTGGGGATGCTGCCCGAGGCCTCGCTCGCGTCGGGGCCGTCGAGCGCGCGCTGGCGGTCCGAATGCGCGAAGCCCGGGATCCGCAGCTTGCTGGTCTCGCGATCGAAGGCATCGACGTGGAACGCGAAGCGGCCGTTGCCGCCCTCCACCAGCGCGGCGCCGGCACGCGCGTCGTTGGCGCCGCCGTAGCTCGCGTCGACCGCGCCCGACACGCCCTTGATCGCCTCGCGCGGAATCCGGTTGTCGATGGTGTTGACCACCCCGCCGATCGCATTGCCGCCATAGAGCAGCGCCGCCGGCCCGCGCACGATCTCGACGCGCTCGACCGTCAGCGGGTCCTGCGGCACCGCGTGGTCGTAGGACAGCGAGGAGGCGTCGAAGGCGGCCACGCCGTTCTGCAGCAGCCGGATCCGGTCGCCGTCCATGCCGCGGATGATCGGGCGGCCCACCATCGGCCCGTAGGTCGTGGTCGACACGCCCGGCAGCCCGTCGAGCGTGGCGCCCAGCGAATCGGCGCGGCGCAGCGCCAGCGCGTCGCCGCCGATCGAGGCGGTCGGCGAGATCAGCTCGGTGTCGCCGATCGGGTTCGCCGTGACGAACACCGGCGCCAGCGTCGGAGTCGGCGTGGCGATGGCGGGCGCCGCGGCAGGCATGCCCGTCGCGCCGTTCGCCGCCGACTGCGCGTAGGCCAGGCTGGCGACGAACATCAGGGTCAGGGGAGGCAGCCCGCGCGCGGCGGACAGGGATCGAAAACGGGCGGAGTCGCGCATGATGAAGGTGGTTGTCGTGAAATGAGCCGGAATGCGCCGCCGGCTGATTCGCGCGACGTTATAACGTATCATCGCGAATCCGTGGTTCGCCGTATCGATTCGACGTCATCCACGCGACCGGGCCGAGAGAGAGGAGCTCGGGGTCGGAAGAAGCAGCACTCGGATATGTTATATCATTTCAGAATGTAACAACAAGCACGGACTTCGAAAGATTCGTGAATAGATTTCGTCATCGAGGGAAATGCCCACGCGAGCGCGCGGATCAGGCGCCGCGGGCGATGAGGGATCGGGAAGGAAGGTCGAGGGATGCAAACGCGCCGCTCGGGCGCAAGACTCCGTAAGCCTCGTTAATCACGCTTAATCGCGCGAAATTGACTCTACGGCGGCGCAGCAGAAGAATGAAGTCTGTCTCGTGATCATCTTCCGGCCACCCCGGTACACGGTGATCAGAGGCGGCCAGACCTCCAGTCATACCCCCCTCTTGACTGGGAATTGCAAGCCACGGAGCAATCCGTGGCTTTTTTTTCCTTCTTTTCGCCTCTTGGCGGCGCGGCCCTCAGGCGTCCTCGGCCACGCGCAGCACGAGCTTGCCGACATGGCTGCCGTCGAACAGGCGATTGAGCACCTCGGGCGCGTTCTCCAGCCCCTCGGCGACGGTCTCCTCGGCCTTGATGCGCCCCTCGCTCAACCAGGCGGCCAGTTGCTGCACGGCCTCGCGATTCTTGCGGTAGTCGAGGATCAGGAAGCCGCGCATGCTGAGGCGCTTGGAGATCACCGTGCCGAAATCGTCGCCGGCGCGGCCGTTGTTGTTGTAGTTCGAGATCACGCCGCACAGCGCCACGCGCCCGCCGATCACCATGCGCGAGAGCACGGCGCGCATCACCTCGCCGCCCACGTTCTCGAAGTTCACGTGCACGCCGTCGGGCGTGGCGGCCTTCAGCGCGGCCTTGAAGTCGGGCGCCTTGTAGTCGACCGCGGCGTCGAAGCCGAGCGTCTCGGTCAGGTAGCGGCACTTCTCCGGGCCGCCGGCGATGCCGACCACGCGCGCGCCCTGGATCTTGCCGATCTGCCCCGCGATCGAGCCCACCGAGCCGGCCGCCGCGGACACCACCAGGGTCTCGCCCGGCTGCACCGGCGCGATGTCGGTCAGCCCGTAATAGGCGGTCAGCCCGCTCATGCCGCAGGCGCCGAGCAGGGTCGGCAACGGCAGGCCCACCTCGGGCAACCGGGTCAGCCTGGGCACCTCGTCGGCGAGCACGTGGGCATAGTCCTGCCAGCCCACCAGCCCCTGCACCAGGTCGCCGACCGCGAACTTGTCGGCGCGCGAGGCGACCACCCGGCCGAGGCCGAGCGCGCGCATGGTCTCGCCGATCGCCACCGGCGGCAGGTATTGCGGGATGTCGCTCATCCAGACCCGATTGGTCGGGTCCATCGACAGGTAGAGCACGCGCACCAGCACCTCGCCCTCGCCCAGTTCGGGCAGCGGCGCTTCGACGAGCGAGAAGTGTTCGGCGCCGACGCGCCCTTCGGGGCGCGCCTTCAGGCGCAACTGGCGGTTGAGGGTTGCGGACATCGTGCCTCCTCGGCTTGACTGTTCGACTGGGGCGCCCGGCGCGAACGCGCCGGGCAGCGGGTGGATTGGATGGCGGCGCGCGATGCGGGCGATGCACGCTACGCAGGCGCGCCGCCGCTTACATCGCGCACAGGCCGCCGTCGATCACCAGCTCGGCGCCGGTCACGTAGCGGCTCTCGTCCGAGGCCAGGTAGATCGCCGCGTAGGCGACGTCGTCGGGCTCGCCCAGGCGGCCCATCGGCACGCCGCGCACCAGCTTGCGGGTGGCCGCGCTCTCGCCGAGCTGCGCGAAGAAGGGCTCGACGATGCCGGTGCGGATGAACGAGGGATGCAGCGAATTGCAGCGCACGCCGGTCTGCTTGCGCGCGCAGTCGACCGCGATCGACTTGGTCAGCGAGGCCACCGCCGCCTTCGAGGCGTTGTAGGCGGTGTACTCGGGCTCGTGCTTGAAGGCCGCCACCGAGGACACGTTGATGATCGAGGCAGGCTGGCTGTCGCGCAGGAACGGCAGCGCATGGCGCACGCCCAGCACGATGCTCTCGACGTTGACGTCCATCACGCGGCGCCATTCCTTCTGCTCGATCTGCTCGACCGTGCCGAGCGAGCCGATCCCGGCATTGTTGACCAGCACCGACAGCGCGCCCATCGCGCCGTTGGCCTCGGCGGCCAGCGCCTGCCAGCGCGCGTCGTCGCGCACGTCCTGCTCGGCCGACCAGGCCACGCGCGTGCCGGCCGCCTCGTTGAGCTGCGCGGCCAGCGCCTCGAGCGCCTCGCGCTGCGCGGCCACGTCGGTCAGGAACAGCTTCGCGCCGTGCTCGGCCATGCGCGTCGCGATCGCGCGTCCCAGCCCTCCCGTCGCGCCGGTGATCCAGGCGCACTTGCCCGCCAGCCGCGGGGTTCCGATCGTCGTCATGGGTTCTCTCCTCCTTGCTGTTGTCCGCATGCGGCGCCCTCGCGCCGCGCGTCGCCACTATACCGACAGATATCCGCCGTCCACGTTGAGCACCGCGCCGGTGGTGTAGCTCGACGCGCCCGAGGCCAGGAACAGGATCGCGCCGGCCATCTCGGAGGGCGCCGCGACGCGGCGCATCGGCACGTGGGCCAGCACCTGCTCGAGCACGGCCGGGTTCCTGGTCAGCGCCGAGGCGAACCTGGTGTCGGTCAGGCCCGGCAGCAGCGCGTTGCAGCGCACGCCGTCGGCCGCGCATTCGATCGCGAAGGCCTTGGTCATCGAGATCACGGCGGCCTTGGTGATCGAATAGATGCCCTGCTTGTCGCCGGGGATCACGCCGTTGACCGAGGCCACGTTGACGATCGCCCCGCCGCCATTTGCCGCCATCCGGCGCGCGCCGTGCGAGGACATGAAGAAGTAGCCGCGGATATTGACGTCGACGGTCTTCTGGAACGCATCGACGCCGGTGTCGACGATCGGGCCGTAATAGGGATTGGCGGCCGCGTTGTTGACCAGCACGTCGAGCCGGCCATGCTTCGCGTCGATCGCGGCGTAGAGCGCCTCGATCTGCTCGAGTTCGCCGATATGGCAGGCGGCGGCCTCGGCCGAGCCGCCGTCGGCGACGATCGCCTCGGCCACGCGCCGGCAGTCGTCGATGCGGCGACTGGCGACGATCACGTGCGCGCCGAAGGCGGCCAGCAGGCGCGCGGCCTCTTCGCCGATGCCGCGGCTCGCGCCGCTGACGACGGCGATCTTGCCGGACAGGTCGAACAGATTGGGTGCAGTCATCGTGGGATGTTCCGATGGAGTTGACGGAAAAGGCGGCACGCAGCCGAGGGACGATCGCGTCGACATCAGCGATGCGTCACCAGCGCGGCGTCGGCGGTGGTATCGAGATGCGGCCACGCGTTGTAGGTGACGAGCTGGGCGCCGCGCCGGCCGGTGCGGATCCGCGACACGCTGGTATTGACCAGCGGCCAGGCGAAATCGAAGCTCCGTTGCGGATCGGCGCCGGCCAGCAGGGTGGCGATCACGGCGATCGGCCCGCCCGAGGACACCACCCAGACTTCCTCGGCGCTCTCCTTGGCGAGCGTGTCCCAGGCCGCCAGCACCGCGGCGCGGAAGGCCGGCCAGGCGAGCGTGTAGTCGTCGTCGGCCTGGCCCGAGGTCCAGCGCGCCACGGCCGCCGAGAACAGCGCCTGGAACGCGCGGCGTGGGTCGCCCGAGGCGGCCAGCTCGGCCAGCAGCGCCTCGCGCGAGGCCAGCTCGGGTCGCAGGCGCGCCACCAGTTCGTCGGAATCGAGTTCGTCGAGGCCGGGCAGCACGCGGATCGGCGGCTCGATGCCGGCCGCCCGCGCGGCCAGCGTAGCCGTCTGCGCGTGACGGCGCAGCGTGCCGGTGAAGATCGCGCCGGGCCGGCCGCCGCGCGCCGCCATCCAGGCGCCGAGCTTGCCGGCCTGGGTCTCGCCGCGCGGGGACAGGCAATCGTAGTCGGCCGCGTCGAAGCTGGCCTGCGCGTGGCGGATCAGGAAGATCTCGCTCATCGCCCCGCTCCGGCCGCCTCGATGCGCGCGCGGCAGCGCAGCGTCAGGTAGCGCACCGCGTCGCCGAAGCCCGCGAAGGCCGGGTTGGTGGTCTGGCCGAGCACGTAGCGGCGGTAGATCTGCTGGATGATGCCCATCAGCCGGAACAGGCCGAACACCTCGTAGAAGGCGAAACCGCCGATCTCGGTGCCGGTGCGCTCGCCGTAATGGGCCACCAGCTCGGCGCGCGTCATCATGCCGGGCGCGTGGGTCGGCTGGCGGCGCATCGCGCGGAACGGCGCCTCGTCGTCGGCCTGCACCCAGTAGGCGAGCGAGCCGCCCAGGTCCATCAGCGGATCGCCGAGCGTGGCCATCTCCCAGTCGAGCACGCCGACGATGCGCAGCGGGTCCCGCGGATCGAGCACCACGTTGTCGAAGCGGTAGTCGTTGTGGATCACGCAGAGCCGCCCGTCGCGCGCCGGCCGGTTCGCCTCCAGCCAGCTCGTCACGTCCTCGGCGGGATCGGTGCCGTCGGTCAGCGCGCGCTGCCAGCGCTCGCGCCAGCCGCTCACCTGCCGCGCCACGTAGCCCTCGCCGCGGCCGAAGGCGGCGATCGCCGGCGCCGAGGCGTCCACCGCGTGCAGCTCCACCAGCCGCTCGACAAAGCTCTCGCAGAGACGCCGCGTGCCGGCCGCGTCGAGCCCGAGCTCGGGCGGCAGGTCGCGCCGCAAAATCACCCCGGCCAGGCGCTCCATCACGTAGAACTCCGAACCGATCAGCGAGGCGTCGTCGCAGCGCGCGACGATGCCCGGCACGTAGGGATAGGCCGGCTTGAGCGCGGCCATCACGGCGGCCTCGCGCAGCATGTCGTGGGCCGAGCCCGCCTTCGCGCCGGCCGGCGGGCGGCGCAGCACCAGCTCGCGATCGGGATAGCCGAGCAGGTAGGTCAGGTTCGAGGCGCCACCATGGAACTGGCGGATCTCGGGCGTGCCTTCCAGGCCCGGCACCTGCGCCTTGAGGAATGCGTCGAGCCTTGCCGCGTCGAGCCGGTCCTCGTCGCGCACCTCGCGGGCGCCGTCGATCGGCGCGCTCATGCCGCGGCTCCCGCGCGACGGCTCGCCTGCTCGCCGGCCTGGCGCTTGAACTCGAGCTTGGCGACCACCCCTCGATGCACTTCGTCGGGCCCGTCGGCCAGGCGCAGCACGCGCGCATAGGCATACAGGTGGGTCAGCGGCACGTCGTCGGACACGCCCGCGCCGCCGTGGATCTGGATCGCCGCGTCGGCGGCCTGCTGGGCCACCGCCGGCACCACCACCTTGATCTGCGAGATCAGGCTCAAGGCCGCCTTCACGCCCTGCGTGTCGATGGTCCAGGCGGCCTTCAGCGTCAGCAGGCGCGCCTGGTCGATCGCCATGCGCAGGTTCGCGACGATGTCGGCATTGCCGCCCAGCGCCGCCAGCGGCTTGCCGAACGCGGTGCGCGAGGCGGCCCGCTCGCACAGCAGGCCCAGCGCGCGTTCGGCGGCGCCCAGCGCGCGCATGCAGTGATGGATGCGGCCCGGCCCGAGCCGGCCCTGGGCGATCTCGAAGCCGCGCCCGGGGCCGAGGATCACGTTCGAGGCCGGCACCCGCACCTGGTCGAACACCACCTCGCCATGGCCCGAGGGCTCGTCGTAATGATGGAAGGCCGGCAGCATGCGCTCGATGCGCACGCCCTTCGCGTCGAGCGGGCAGATCACCATGGTGTGGCGGCGATGCGGCTCCGCCCCGGCATCGGTCAGGCCCATGAAGATCGCGACCCGCGCATGCGGATGGCCGATCCCGGTCGACCACCACTTGCGGCCGTTCAGCACGAACTCGTCGCCGTCGGGCGTCGCGGTGGCGCGCATGTTGGTGGCGTCCGACGAGGCCACCTCGGGCTCGGTCATGCAGAACGCCGAGCGGATCTCGCCGGCCAGCAGCGGCGCGAGCCAGCGCGCCTGCTGCCCGGGCGTGCCGTAGCGCGCCAGCACCTCCATGTTGCCGGTGTCGGGCGCGTTGCAGTTGAACACCTCGGGCGCGATGAAGGAATGGCCCATGATCTCGGCGAGCGGCGCGTACTCGGCATTGGACAGCCCCGCGCCGCCATGCTCGACCTCGGGCAGGAACAGGTTCCAGAGGCCGGCTGCGCGCGCCTTCTGCTTGAGCGCCTCCATCACGGGCGGCTGGCGCCATTGCCGCCAGTCGGCGCCGCCGGTCAGTTCGGCGGCATAGCGCGCCTCGGCGGGCGCGATCTCGTCGCGCATGAAGCGGCTCAGTCGGTCGGCGAAATCCTGGCTGCGAGCGGTCGGCGTGAAGTCCATGGCATCGTTCCGGTTGAAGTGGCACTCAATCTACGCCGATCTCGCCGATCGATGAAATGAATGTTCTTCATGTCAGGTCATCAAAGGGATTAATATGCTGGCTTCCCTTTCGCCCGCTGCGGCCCGTCGCCGGCCGCCCGCCCCGTGAGCTCCGACCTGCGCCTCGACCTCAACCTGTTCCGCGTGCTCGACGCGATCCACAGCCATGGCGGGATCAGCGCGGCCGCGCGCACCCTGCACCTGACCCAGCCCGCCGTCACGCACGCGCTGAACCGGCTGCGCGCGCATTTCGACGATCCGCTGTTCGTGCGCCAGGGCAATCGCATGATGCCCACCGAGCGCACCCGCGCCATGATCGGCGAGGTGCAGCGACACCTGAAGGGCCTGCAGGCGGCCGCGCAGGCGCAGGCGAGGTTCGATCCCGCCACGCTCGAGCAGCGCTTCGTGGTGGGCATCCGCGACGTGCTGGAGTCGATCGCGCTGCCGCAATTGGTGGAGCGGCTCGCGCGCGAAGCACCGCGCATCACCGTGGTCAGCCGGCGCATCGTGCTGGCCGAGGTGGGCCGCGAGATCGCCGGCGGCCAGCTCGACCTGGCGATCGACCGGCGCGTGCCGACCGGGCCCCAGATCGTGCGCGAGCCGCTGGTCGACGACGCGCTCGCCGTGGTGCTGCGCCGCGATCATCCGCTCGCGCAGGGCCCGCTGCGCCGCGCCGAGTATTTCGCGGCGCGCCATGTGACGGTCTCGCCGCTCGGCGAGCCGAATTCGCTCGACGTCCTGCTGGCCGCCGATGGCCGCTTTCGCCGCATCCAGCTGGTCTGCCAGCACTATTTCGCGGCCTGCCAGATCGCGGCGGCGGGCGACCTGCTGCTGACCCTGCCGCGCTCCTACGCGCGGCGCATGACGGCGTTGCTGCCGATCGTCGTCAGGCCGCTGCCGCTGCGCGTGAAGCCCTATGCGATCCAGGCCTACTGGCACGAGTCGCGCGACGGCGACGGCGCGCATCGCTGGTTTCGCGAGCGGGTGGCGCAGATCGTGCGCGAGGCGGCCACCGGCGAGGCCGGTGCCGTTGGCGAGGACGAGGACGAAGCCGGCTGAGGTGGCTGAGGTGGCTGAGGTGGCTGAGGTGGCTGAGGCGGCTGAGGTGGCTGAGGCGGCTGAGGCGGCGGCAACTGGAACGGCCGCCGCCGCGCCGTGGCCGGCAGCGACACCACATCCTGGCGGCAAGACGTTTATGCTTCGAGGGCGCGAGCACGCATCGCGGGCTGCGAATCCGGTAGACCGCGATGCGCCGCTCGCCGAAGCCAGCACCGACCCCATCGCCGCATCACCGCATCACGACGAACCGAGGAACGCCATGCCCCTGATCCACGCCGCAGCCGAGCTGGCTGCCGATGCCCCGAACTACCTCGTCGACATCCAGGCCGGCGCCCATCGTTTCCAGGGCGACGAGGCCGAGCGCGAGGGCGGCCGCGGCGCCGGCCCCGCGCCCTACGAGCTGCTGCTGGCGAGCCTCTGCCAATGCACGGTAGCGACGCTGCGCATGTACATGCAGCGCAAGGAATGGCCGGCCGTGAAGCTGCACGCGCATGCCGAGCTGCACGCGGACCGCGACGGCGCGCAATACGTGCGTCGCACCATCACGGTCGACGGCGAGCTGGAGGAGGCGCAGCGCGCGCGGCTCGGCGAGATCGCCGAGAAGACGCCGCTCACGCTGTTCATCAAGCGCGGCACGCGCATCGAAACCACCTTGCGCTGAAGCACCGGCATGAAAAAACCGCGCGACCAGGCATGCAACCCGGTCGCGCGGTTCGTCCCTGGCACGGGGCGACGCCGCCCCGCCCGCCTCGTCAGATGCCGAGCGCCGACAGATCGGGCTTGCCGTCCTCACCGGCCGGCGGGCACCAGAAGAACGCGCCCGTGATCGGCTGGGTGAAGCGGAACAGCCCGTCCAGCACGCCGTCGGTGGCGCCCACCATGCGCCGCATCTGCACCTCGAAGGCCCGGAACGAGTGGCCGAAGGCGACGAAATAGAGGCCCGCGCGGCGCTCGTCGGCCCACGGCGCCGAGCGGCGCAGCACCTTGGCCTCGGGCGTGAAGCTCTCCTGCTCGGTGCGCTTGACGTGCGCATAGGCCGGCGCGTCCTCCAGCTCCTCGTTGTCCGACTTGCGGCGGCCGACGATGCGATCCATCTCCTCGCCCGGAATCGCCTCCATCGACGGGAAATCGTGCACCCATTGCTGCACGGCCACGAAGCTCGCGCCGTCCAGGCCCGGGCCCTTGCCGCTCACGAAGGCGGTTTCCACGGCCTCCTCGTCCTCGGGATTCTCGGTGCCGTCCTCGTAGCCGGACAGGTCGCGATCGTCGGCATAGCGGAACGCATTGGCGGCGCTGTCGAGCACGAAGGCCGGCGCCAGCAGCTTCTCGATCGCGCGCGAACGCAGCGTGATCTCGCCGTGATCCTCGCCGCGCAGCCAGATCCACAGCGCCACCTGGGTGGACGGCACCGGCGCGCCCGGCTTCGACAGATCCGGGAACGGCTTGAGCCCATCGATCTTGCGGTCGAGCCCCTGCGCGAGCGAGGGACCGAAGCCGACCACCGTGTGCGCCGTGTCGATCGCCTCGCGCAGCGCGCCGAGCGCACGCACGACGTCCTCGGCGCGGGCAGTCTGGAACGAGAGATAGCGGTTGGCCGACGGAAGCGGCGCCAGGATGCCTTGCTGGAAGGTGCTCATCGTGATGTGGGTCTTTTCGGTGGATGCGGGGATGCGGGAATTCGAGGGCCGGATTGTCCCATACCTCGCACGCAGCGCCCAAGGCAGGCGAACGGCGGCGCGGCGACGCCGCGTGTCGCATCGGCAACACAAGCCCCAGCCGACGCTTGGCAGCGCCTCCCGCCTGTGTTTACAATCGCGGTCATGGGGCAAAATGTCGCCCCCAAGGAAGTCGTAGTCCAGCGCGAGCGGCGCCTGCCCCGCGCGTTTCCCATCCACGCTCCATCCATTCACGTTCAAGGGAGGTCAGAGATGATGCATCACATGCCATCCACGAGTGGCTTCCCGAACGCCGTCCGACAAGGCACCTGCTAGGTCCCTTGCACGCGGCGGGCTTCCGAGGCCCGTCCGTCCGCAGTTCTCCCGGTCGTCCGTTCCTGTATCGCCCCGCGCGAGCGTCGTGCCTTTGCGTTCGCGCCGCCGCCTGGCTTGGTTGCCTCGACGAGCCCGGCGGCATCGACGACCCGTTCGTTACCGACAATTGACAAGTCCTGGCGCACACAATGCGACCAGGCCACGACACATGATCCAACACACCGATCGTCACGGCAGCCGGCCGTTCAACGACGTGCTCGGCTTCACGTTCCGCCACTGGCGCCGCCAACCCGCGCGCGCGTTCGCGGTCGCCCTGTTCGCCCTGCTCGCCGCGCTCGGCGACGTCCTCACCCCGCTGTTCGCCGGCAAGCTGGTGGATGCGGTCTCGCTCGGCCTGACCGACCGCGCGGCGGCCTGGAGCGCCGCCCTGCACGCGTTCACGATCCTGATCGCGCTGGGCATCGCCGCCACCCTGCTGCGCCAGGCGATGTTCATGAACATCATCGTGCTGACGCTGCGCATGATGAGCGAGATCTCGGCGGGCGCCTTCCATCGCGTGCAGCGCTTCTCCACCGACTGGCACGCCAACAGCTTCGCCGGCTCCACGGTGCGCAAGATCACGCGCGGCATGTGGGCGCTCGACCTGCTCAACGACACGCTGCTGGTGGCGCTGCTGCCCTCGGTGGTGATGCTCGGCGGCGCCACCCTGCTGCTCGGCTGGCACTGGCCCGTGATGGGGCTGGTGGTGGGCGCGGGCTCGGTGCTGTTCATCGCCATCACGGTGGGGCTCTCGCTGGGCGTGATCGCGCCGGCCGCGCGCCTGGGCAATGCCTGGGACACGCGGCTGGGCGGCGCGCTGGCCGATTCGGTCAGTTGCAACGCGGTGGTCAAGGCCTTCGGCGCCGAGACGCGCGAGGAAGCGCGCATCGGCCGGGTGATCGGCAAGTGGCGGCTGCGCACGCGCCGCACCTGGATCCGCGGCACCCTCAGCGGCGGCCTGCAGGGCACCCTGCTGGTGCTGATGCAGGCGGCCATCCTGGGCTCGGCGCTGTGGCTCTGGTCGCATGATCGCGCCAGCGTGGGCGACATCGCCTTCGCGCTGACCATGTTCTTCATGCTGCAGGGTTACCTGCGCGACATCGGCATGCATATCCGCAACCTGCAGCGCTCGGTCAACGACATGGAGGAACTGGTGGCGCTGGAACGCCAGCCGCTCGGCATCGACGATGCGCCCGACGCGCGGCCGATCGCGATCACGCGCGGCGAGATCCGCTTCGATCGCGTGACCTTCCGCTACGGGCCGCGCAGCGCGCCGCTGTACTCGGACTTCTCGCTGCGCATCGCGCCGGGCGAGCGGATCGGGCTGGTGGGCCATTCGGGCTCGGGCAAGACCTCGTTCATCAAGCTGATCCAGCGGCTCTACGACATCGACGGCGGCCGGATCCTGATCGACGGGCAGGACATCGCGAAGGTCACGCAGGAATCGCTGCGCAACCATATCGCGATCGTCCAGCAGGAGCCGGTGCTGTTCCACCGCTCGCTGGCGGACAACATCGCCTATGCGCGCCCCGAGGCGACGCGCGACGAGATCATCCGCGCCGCGACGCTGGCCAGCGCGCACGGCTTCATCTCGGAGCTGCCGGAAGGCTATGACACGCTGGTCGGCGAGCGCGGCGTGAAGCTGTCGGGCGGCGAACGCCAGCGCGTGGCGATCGCGCGCGCGTTCCTCGCCAACGCGCCGATCCTGATCCTCGACGAGGCCACCTCGAGCCTGGACAGCGAGAGCGAGCTGCTGATCCAGCAGGCCATGGAGCGGCTGATGGTGGGGCGCACCACCATCGTGGTGGCGCACCGGCTGTCGACCGTGCGTTCGCTGGACCGCCTGCTGGTGCTCGATCGCGGCCGCGTGATCGAGGAAGGCGACCACGACGCGCTGATCCGCATCGAGGGCGGCGTCTACCGGCGCCTGTTCGAGCGCCAGGCGCTCGAGCTCGCCAAGGGGCTGATCGAGCAGACCGGCGGTTACGGCATCGACCGGCTCGGCTCCCGCCTGGCCGCCGGCGCCGACGGCCGCGCGCAGCCGCTGGTACGCGATACGGTCGCGAAGTAGGCGCGGGTTCGCATTACCGCGCACTCGCCACGGGGCGGCAGCCGAAAGCTGCCGCCCCGTTTTTCATGGCCGTCGATGCTTCGCAGTCCTCGCTGCCTCGCGCATTGATTCGGCGTTCTCGCGAGTCGCCGACTTTCGACTCGCTTTCCGTCGCTTTTCGAATTCAATCGAATCGTCCGTCGTTTCGCCGGAAAATCGCCATGCGATTTTTTCAAGCGGCTTTCACTGCTTCAAAATCCGCGCCAAGCGCTTCGCGGCGACACGCTCTCGACAATATTCCCGGCCTTTCCCGAAATATTTTTTTGTGTCGTTTTGTCGGCCGGCCAAACCTCGCCGACAATCTCTCGACACCTTGCCGGCCAGTCCCATCATGGCTTCGAGCGATACGCCGCGCACTCGACCGGCATCCAGAACCGGCAATAAGACAGAGCGGCGCATTGACGATTTTCACACGGCTATACCATTCGTCGCGGATGATCCACATAATCACGGTAACTCGCGGACAGGCATAAAGTGCCTTCAAAAAGCCTACAAGGCTTATCCATTACCGTTTTCGACATCCATTCAAAGACGAGGACATGACCCGGTGAAAGACGTGATGACCACCGACCGATCCCGCCCCCCGACGTTCGCGCGTTTCAGCCGTCTGTGGTTCGGCCCCGCCGGGCTGCGCACGGGGTGGGCCGCGCTGCTGTATGCCGCGATCGTCGCCGTGCTGATGGCCGGCGCGGACTGGCTCGCGCGCCGCCTCGGCCTGCCGTTCCGCCTGCAGGGCGAAGTGAGCGCCGCGCACCAGGTGGTATTCGAACTGGCGATGTGCGGCGCGGTGCTGGTCGCCACCCGCGTGATGAGCCGCATCGATCGCCGCGCCTGGCTCGATTTCGGCCTGCGCGCACCGCGCCGCCTGCAGCACCTGCTGCTCGGCGGCGCCTGCGGGCTGGGCGCGGTATCGGCCATCATGGCGCTGCTGGTGGCCACCGGCGGCGCCACGCTCGCCTATTCCGGCATGAGCCTGGCCGCGGCCCTGGAAGCGGGCCTGATGTGGGCCTTCGCCTTCGCGCTGGTGGCCGCCGCCGAGGAACTCGCGTTCCGCGGCTACCTGTTCTTCCGCCTCGCGCAGGGCATCCCGCCGACCGCGGCCGCCGTGCTGACCTCGCTCGCCTTCGGGCTCGCGCACATGTCCAACCACGGCGAGAACATGGCCGGCATCGTGCCGGTGGTGATCTACGGTTTTGTCGCCTGCCTGGCGATCTGGCGCACCGGTTCGCTGTGGTGGGTGTTCGGCGTGCACGCCACCTGGGACTGGTCGGAATCCTTCCTGTTCGGCGCGCCCAACAGCGGGCTGGTACCCGGCAGCAGCTTGCTGGAAAGCCATGCGATCGGCCCGGTCTGGCTGAGCGGCGGCACGGTCGGCCCGGAGGGCAGCGTGCTGGTGTTCCCGGCGCTCGGCGCGCTGGCCTGGGTGGCCTGGCGCGCCCTGCCCGCCACCGGCGACGCCGCACGCGCAGCGGCCGGCACGC